>CAZBVD010000195.1:0-3942 GCA_964495235.1 uncultured Dysgonomonadaceae bacterium
CTCTTTTTACAATAAAGGTTTTGTTTAATCTCATGAGTGTAGTAATCCAGGGATAAATGAGAAGATTATCGCCAATGGCTATCTCTGTTGTGCTGTATCCGTGTTGTTCTAACAAGATATTTAAAAGGCCTGCATCTAAAACTATATCTCTATGATTTGATATATATGTGTGGCTTTTATTAAGGTCTATCCCTCTAGTATTTAATAGCTCTAGCTTATCAACATTTTTTTTTATAAACTTGAGGATGAGATTATATATTACATTTTTCTGAAAATCGTAAATGGTTTTGAATCCACGCATTTGTGTAGAAAAATCAGTCCATGTAACAGGTGCAATTACTGGTTCTATGGCTGCCTTAAACATTTTGTCGTTTAGTAAAAACTCAACTGCTTCTTTTACTTCAGAGTCTTGTAGTGGGCGAATATCGTCAAATTCTTTGCCTGTAGAAGTATAGCTTCTTTGTGTGTTTGATTTCATCATGATGATAAGTTTAGTTTTTAATTTTGTTGTATTCGTATTCAATTATTTCTGTCAAAACATCTGTCATACTCAGATTTGCAGCTTCTACTTGTTGAGGAATAAAACTTGTTTCGGTCATTCCGGGCACTGTGTTTAGTTCTAGTAAAACCGGTTGGTTGTTGCTTATAATGTAGTCCGCCCTTACTATTCCTTTTGCTCCTACAAGGTCGTATAGTTTTAGGGTGAGTTGCTGTATTTGCTCTGTTAATTCTTTTGAAATGCGAGCAGGAGTTATTTCATCAACCTTTCCTTGGTATTTGGCCTCATAGTCAAAAAACTCATTGTGTGTAACAACTTCGGTTATTGGTAAAACTGTTTTTCCGTTACTGCTTTTATAGCAACCGCAAGTAACTTCGGTGCCATCAATAAAACTTTCTACAAGCACTTCGTCTGCTTCGGTAAAGGCTTCTAGAATTGCTTCTTGCAGCTTTTCAGACTGCTTTACTTTCGTTATTGCAAAGCTAGAACCGCCTACATTTGGTTTCACAAATAGGGGGAGTTTTAATTGTTCGGCTATTTTTTGAGTATTATACGATTCGTTTTGTCGTATTAATATAGAGTCTGCTACTTTAAAACCAAAGCTTTTAAGAAAGTTGTTGCAAGTAAACTTGCTAAATGTTAGCGCGCATGCCAATAGTCCTGAGCTAGAGTAGGGGATGTTAAGCATATCGAAATAGCCTTGCAGTGGTCCGTCTTCGCCTGGTGTGCCATGAATGATTATATAGGCAAAGTCGAATTTTATATGTTTGGCATCCGCTGTGAAGCTAAAATCATTTTTATTTATTGGAAATGACTGATTATCTAATTGTGCAGTCCATCCATTGTGGTCAATACAAACTTTTACAACATTGTATTTTGATTTATCAAGGAAGTTATAGATTCCTTGAGCACTTTTTTCGGATATTTCTTTTTCTGAAGAGTATCCGCCCCAAACCACAGCTATGTTTTTTTTGATCATCTTATTTCTAGTCAAATAAATTGCTGATTATATTTCTTATTTTATATTTCGTTATTTTGTACATAGTTTCTCCATCTTTCTACTACCTTCAGCATATCTTCTGGCAAATCACTATCAAAAATCATCTCTTCTTTAGTTGTTGGGTGTATAAAGCCTAGAGTTTTTGCATGCAGGCATTGACGGGGACACTCCTCAAAACTGTTTCTTATAAATTGTTTATAGTTTGATGTGTTTTTTCCACGCAATATATCATTTCCTCCATAACGCTCGTCGTTATATAAGGTATGTCCAATGTGTTTCATGTGAGTGCGTATTTGGTGTGTGCGTCCTGTTTCAAGTCTGCAGTTTACCAAAGTTACATAACCTAGTCGTTCTACAACTTTATAGTGTGTTACAGCTTCTTTGCCTTGATCTCCGTCTGGGAATACGCTCATAAGAAGCCTGTTCTTAGGGTCGCGCCCTATGTTTCCTTCTATTCGTCCTTCTTTATCGGCAACAAACCCCCACACAAGTGCTACATATTCTCTTTTTGTTGTTCTTGCTATGAATTGTTTTGCAAGAAATTTTTTTGCCGAAGGGTTTTTAGCAATAAGCAATAAGCCTGATGTATCTTTATCTATACGATGTACTAAACCCAAGCTTGGGTCGTTTGCATCAAAATTTGGCTCATCTTTGAGGTGATATGCTATAGCGTTTAGCAAAGTTCCCGAGTAGTTGCCATGTCCTGGGTGGACTACTAAGCCTGGTTGTTTGTTTACAACCAACAATTCTGAGTCTTCGTAAACAATGTTTAATGGGATATCTTCGGGGATTATCTCTAATTCGATGCGTGGTTTGTTCATTACTAAAGCAACCACATCTAAAGGTTTTATTTTATAGTTTGATTTTACAGGCTTGCCGTTTACCAAAACACAGTCGGCTTCTGCAGCTTGTTGTATTTTGCTGCGAGATACACCTTCAATTCTATCAATCAAAAATTTGTCGATTCTGATTAAAGTCTGACCCTTATCGGCTGTGTACTGATAATGAATATATTTTTGCTCTGCACTATCTTCAATGTTGTCTGTTAGGATATCTTCGTCCAACAGATCGTCATCTTCGTTATATTTTTCTTTTTGCACAATAATTAAAAAAAAGATTCATCCACTATTGGAGAAGTTGTTTCGTTTTTTTGTTTAGGCTCAGTAGTTTCATCTTCGCTGGCCGAAGAGTTGTACACATCGTCAATATCTAAAAGGTTCTGTAGAGATCTACTGCCAACAACAATTGTGAGATGTGAACCTATTGGTATACTATCTTGTGGCTGAAGTTTCTTCCCCCTATATACTATAGCTTCAACCAAATCGTCATATTCCGAAGGAGTTTGTTCTATAGTCAATTGTTCAAAACCCATTGATGTAAGTAGAGCTTCGGCTTGTCTAAGAGAGTAGTCTACTAATCTAGGAATCACGCGTTTTGGAGGATTGCTAGAATAGATAGTAAGGAAAACTTTGCGTCCCTCCTTAGTGCTACTGTGTGCAGCGGGTACTTGCTCAATTATTGCACCAGGTATTGCATCTTTGTTATAAATAGAATCATTTACTACATAGTTCAAGCCGTTTGACTTGAGTAAAACCTTTGCTTCTTTTAGTTGCAAGCCTTTTACTTGGGGTACAACAACTGATTTGTTTTGCCGTGTATATATATGTAAAAATACAAGAGTGCTCATTAAAAGAGCTACTCCTAATACTATCATAAGGAGTATATTCCTAACTATGCTATTTTTAAACCGATCTATTGAGGTCTTTTTTTTTGCATTCATACTTGATTAAATAAGACGATGGGTGACATTTGTGTAAAAACGTATTGTATATATACTATCTATATATATAGATATACAAAGGTATGAAAAAAATAGATTGCTTTGTCAAAAGCATTTAATTTACTTAGAAAGTTGCCTAAAATAAAAATGAGCAAAGGAACCATTGTTTGTTTCTTTGCTCATCTTATATTCTACTAATCGGAATAGGATGTTTTTATCATTCATCCGAAACTGATAGCTTTGTTCTTCCTTTAGCACGACGTGCTCTAATTACTCTACGTCCGTTTGCTGTAGCCATACGTAAACGAAATCCGTGTTTGTTTTTTCTTTTCCTCTTAGAGGGTTGAAATGTTCTTTTCATCTTTATCGCGTTTTATTATTATACTTTGCTGTTATACTAAAGGTGCAAAAGTATGAAAAATAAATCAATCTCGGAAACTATACTACTATTATTTGATAAATAGACTTATAAGATAGTATGTAGAGGTGCGAAAAGGAGGAAATAAAAGAAATATATGAAAATATCTTCGAAATATTTTGGATTGTAAAAAAAAGGCTCTATATTTGCACTCGCATTTGAGAAACAGCCCTCATCGGTTGTAAAACAACAAAATCAAATGGCCCATTCGTCTATCGGTTAGGACGCCAGATTTTCATTCTGGA
>CAZBVD010000196.1:0-3930 GCA_964495235.1 uncultured Dysgonomonadaceae bacterium
CTTGCCGACAACGTTGATTTTGATTATGGCAAAATGGTTGCTCGTAAAAACAAGCTGGTTCGCAAGCTAGTGGGCGGTGTAAAGATGAAAATGAAATCAAATAAAGTCGAAGTTATTGAAGGAGAGGCTGTTCTTGAAAGTCGTACAGATGAGGGAGTAGTAGTTAGCTGCAATGGCGAAAAATATACAGGCAAGAATGTATTAATATCTACTGGATCAGAAGCATCCGTTCCGCCTATACCAGGATTAAAGGAAGCAGGCGATGTAATCTTAACCAACCGCGAGATTTTAGAAATGAAGGAGCGTCCTGAATCATTAGTTGTAATTGGTGGAGGTGTTATTGGTATGGAGTTTGCTTGTTTTTATCAAGGATTGGGCACCAAAGTAACTGTAGTAGAAATGCTTCCTGAAATTCTAGGTGGTCTAGATGGTGAGATTTCGGCTATGGTACGCGACTACTTTGCAAAAAAAGGAATAGATTTTCACTTGCAAGCCAAAGTAACAAAAGTAGATGGCAACAAAGTAACCTTTGAGAAAGAAGGAAAAGAAGAAACCGTTGAAGGTGAAAAAATATTACTAAGTGTTGGACGTCGTCCAGTGACAAAAGGCGTAGGCCTAGAAAACCTAGGTATAGAGTTAGACAAAGGCGGCATAAAAGTAGATGAAAGAATGCGCACTAACGTGGCTAATGTATTTGCTGCAGGCGATGTGACAGGATTCTCACTGTTAGCACACACTGCTAGTCGCGAAGGCGAAGTAGTAGTAAATAATTTAACAGGTAATGACGATGTAATGAGTTACAAAGCAATTCCCGGGGTAGTTTATATAACGCCTGAAGTAGCAGGAGTTGGTGAAACTGAAGAAACCGCCAAAGAAAAAGGCCTTGCTTACAAAACAGCAAAATTACCTATGACCTATGCCGGACGATTTGCAATAGAAAATGAACGCTTTAGTGGATTTTGCAAAGTGTTAATTGGCGAGAAGTATGGAGAGATATTAGGCGTGCACATGTTTGGTAACCCAAGCAGTGAAATGATTTACGGTGCTTGTATGGCCATAGAGCAAGAGATGACACTAGATGAGATGAAGAAAGTTGTGTTTCCTCACCCAACAGTGAGCGAGATATTTAAAGAGGTTATATTTAGTGAGTTTAAATAATCCTTGAAATAAAAACCGAAAATACTATATTAAAGCGTATCCCTTTGTTTGTGATACGCTTTTTTTTACATAAACATTAGAGTATTAACCTGAGTTTGACAAACATCTAGGTGCATTCTCAAATAAGAATTATGTAAAACTGGAACTTATATTGACCATCGGATTACTCGGGAGATTTCCCACAACTTGTTTGGAATGAAGTTAGTCCTCGGGAGAGTCCCTGCAAACTGTTTTTAAATAATCAACCTCTGATTAATTATATAAGGTTGCTTGCAATTCTTCAGAATAATATTTTATGGAATAATAAATTTGTTATACCTTCACCATAGAAAAACAATAAAATGAACCTAATAAAAGCAGAACTAAGTTGATAAAAATCAAGATTATTGAGATAATAACCAAAGCCAAATTCAACAAAGATTTTGTTGAATATATTAGAGATGATTTCCCTGAAAGTTTTACACCAATTATCAAAGATCCCTATCAATATGATTTCCCAAACCACCCTTTAGAAGTATTATCTATAAAGGATAGGTTGTTTACATTGCTGTACGAACTGATTCCTCTAAAAGAGTTGTGTGACAGTAAAAACATCCCCAGCTCTATCTTCTATAAGAGTATAAAAGACCTCAACTTTCGGATCAATCGCTACTATGGGTTGCACAATCAATATGGAGTAAGTGCGCGCGATGCGCTATGGCTGCGTTTTATATACAAGTGCGAGATATTTGATTTAGGGTCGCTTAGGTTTCAGAAGTTTCACTTCTCTTATGCCGAAATTGAACGAGCTGACTATGACTATATGCCCCTATCGGATGAAATGAAAAAACGTTTCCCGGAAGGAGTACCAATAATCAATGTTCACATTACTACCAATGCAGACTTACGTCCAGAGAAGGTTGAAGAGTCTTTCAAATTAGCGCATGAGTTCTTCACCACTTATTTTCCAGAACATAACTACACAGCCTTTACATGCCGAACGTGGATGCTTTATCAACCCACACAAGAACTATTAGCTCCAGATAGCAACATAACAGCGTTTGCCAATCGCTTCGAGATATTTGCAACTAACCAGAATGCTAAGCAAGCATTGGATCGTATTTATGAAACAAGCGATATGGAAGAGATTAAGAAAATGAAAAAAACTTCTAGTTTGGCAAAAGTGGCTTATAAAAACTTAGATAAATTAGGAGTGGCAGCAGGTGTAATTTATAGAGGTTAGAGGATATTCAGATTTAAATCAACGCAAACAAGAATCCTATGAAAGAAACAGAAGAGAACGTAATTGCACAGCATCTAGATAGCCAAAGAGCTTTTTTTGCAAGCAACAAAACAAAGGATTTAGACTTCAGATTGCAACAATTGAGCAGGCTAAAAAGCATTATTGTTGAATATGAAGAAAGAATACAACATGCACTATGGGACGATTTACATAAATCGCCCGAAGAATCCTACCTAACCGAAATAAGCATTGTACTAAGTGAGATTGACAATTACATAAAACACCTAAAGAAATGGTCCAAACCAAAACGTGTGCGCACCCCACTCTATTTACGCCCCTCATCTAGCAAAATAATATACGAACCACTAGGCGTTGCGCTTATTGTATCCCCTTGGAACTACCCTTTTCAGTTACTCTTCAATCCGCTCATAGGCGCTATATCGGCAGGATGCTGTGCAATACTAAAGCCATCGCCCGATACCCCCTCTGTTGCAAAACTGATGGAAGAGATGATAGCCAAAACATTCCCAACTAACTACATTGCCCTTGTTCAAGGAGGCAAAGAAACCAACACACATCTGTTTAAACAACGCTTCGATTTAATTTTCTTTACAGGAAGCCCCAAAGTAGGAAAGGTGGTAATGAAAGCAGCTGCCGAACATTTAACTCCCGTTGTGCTTGAATTGGGTGGTAAAAGCCCGTGCATAGTAGACAAAGATGCCAATCTTGATATTGCCGCCAAACGTATTGTCTTTGGCAAATTTATAAATGCTGGGCAAACATGCATTGCACCAGATTATTTGATTGCACACAGCTCCATCAAAGATGAATTGCTAGATAAGATTGTGTTTCATATCAAACAAATGTATGGCGATGACATAAAGAAAAGCCGATTCTATCCCTGCATTGTAAATACTGACGCTATGAGCCGATTGGCAGGCCTGCTGGATGAGGGCACATTATATTTTGGAGGCGAAGTTGATTATAAAAAGCGATACATTGCGCCCACTATTATTGACGATGTGCAGCAAGAACACAAAATAATGCAACAAGAGATATTTGGCCCAATTCTACCCGTTATGACTTTTGACATTATCAGTGAGGCTCTCACTTATATAAACAAGAACGAAAAACCTTTGGCTTTCTACTATTTTGGTAGTAACAATAAAGCCAAAGATATCCTCAGAAGCTCAACATCGGGAGGTGCTTGCATCAACGACACCATTATGCACGTGGCCAACCATCACCTACCCTTTGGGGGTGTTGGCAATAGTGGCATGGGTAATTATCATGGACATAGAAGTTTCTTGGCATTTAGCAATCAAAGAGCTGTTGTGTTCTCTCCTACATGGATAGATGTACCACTTAAATACCCACCGTTTAAAAACTTTAAATGGATAAAGAAAATAATGTAACAGAGAAAGGATGCATACGAAAGTCAACTTAAAAAATGACTTTGTTGTTTATACTTCATTATCTATTTAGCAATAAATCCAAATAAGAGCTGCCATGCGCCAAAACATCATATTCTACTAGAATCAACTCTCCGA
>CAZBVD010000197.1:0-3911 GCA_964495235.1 uncultured Dysgonomonadaceae bacterium
AGAACGTTTTTGCTTATAATGTATATGTATAAAAGAATGGTCTATTAATTAACCATTAACTTTAGCCATGTGTTGAATAAGGTTTACAACTTTGTTTGAGTAACCCCACTCATTGTCGTACCAGCTTACAACTTTCACAAAAGTTGGGCTTAATTGGATACCTGCATCAACATCAAAAATAGATGTGCGTGCATCACCAATGAAATCGCTAGATACAACTGCTTCGTCTGTGTAACCTAAAATACCTTTAAGTGGACCTTCTGAAGCTTCTTTCATTACTTTACAGATCTCTTCGTAAGTAGTTTCTTTTTCCAAGCGTACTGTTAAGTCAACAGCAGAAACGTTTATTGTTGGAACGCGGAAAGACATACCTGTTAATTTTCCGTTCAATTCTGGAATTACTTTACCCACTGCTTTAGCAGCACCTGTAGATGAAGGAATGATGTTACTAGAAGCTGCACGGCCACCTCTCCAGTCTTTTGCTGAAGGACCATCAACTGTTTTTTGAGTTGCAGTCATAGCGTGAACTGTAGTCATAAGACCTTCAAGAATACCAAAGTTGTCATGCAATACTTTAGCAATAGGAGCTAAACAGTTAGTTGTACAAGATGCATTAGATACAAATTGGCAACCTTTTTCGTATTTGTCTTCGTTCACACCCATTACAAACATAGGAGTGTCGTCTTTTGAAGGAGCTGACATTACTACGTATTTTGCACCTGCATCAATATGTCCTTGTGCTGACTCTTTTGATAAGAATAATCCAGTAGATTCAACTACGTATTCTGCACCAACTGCGTCCCATTTCAAATCTGCTGGGTTTCTTTCAGCTGTAATACGAATTTCGTTACCGTTTACTACTAGTTTACCGTCTTTTACTTCAATAGTTCCGTCAAACATACCGTGAACGGAGTCATATTTTAGCATATAAGCTATATAGTCAACATCAAGCAAGTCGTTAATACCTACTACTTGAATATTTTCTTTGCCTTGAATAGCACGGAATACTAAACGACCGATACGTCCAAATCCGTTAATACCTACTTTAATCATAGTTTTTTAAATTAAAATTGTTAATTGTCTTTTTCAGAGAACAAATGTACTCTTTTTTTTCTTTTCAATAAAACTTTTAATGTCAAAAACCCTGAAAATTCAATGCGATATTTGTTTTAGTGGTAATCATCTCGCTTATTTTGATAAAGTTAAGCTGTTTCCATTTATCTTGATATCGCTGAACGTTGCATTTGAAGTTGTTTTGTTGTTGGCACTACTTATAGCCAAGCCAACATAAATTTTCTCTGGCAATGCGGTAAAGCTTCCTTTTTTTTCATCCCCATATGTAGCTCCTCCATCAAGAGAGTAAGATGCAGAATAATTATTTCCTTCTCTTTTCAACTTTAAGTAAACATTGCCATTATCACTAGTAGGTACTTTTAATTCGGCCCTCTTAGCATTTCCAACAGCAAGGCGTTCTGAGATATTAAACTCAGTAGCAGTTTTAGACCCTTTTCCGCATAGTGCATGCAAGAATTCTGTAGCTGTAGCATTTACATTAGGAGTGAATAAAATTCCAGCCAATCCCTGATTGCTTGTTGATATAATGTCAAAGGAATTTAATCTTACTGTCATTTCAAAATCGCCTGTTTGTTCTCTATAGATGTAATAGAATTCTTGTTTACCACTTTCAAACTTTCCTTTTCCTTCTATTCTTATACTTTTTCCATCTTGGGCTATTGTGTGCGATCCGCTTGCATCGCCAATATTCATAGCTGTCCAACCCCCACCAATTTCAGTGCCACCTTCACCATCACCTGGTTCTTCGCCTGGTTCTTCACCCGGTTCTTCGGTGTCTGATATATTTCCATTATTTACCGGAAATGGGGCAGTGTCGTAATTTGGTAATTTGCCTACACCCGCATTAGCAGGTACTATTGTATTTATATCTTCTGCTTTATCTACAACATAATCATAAGGAGGAGTAAAATCTGCGCGAGTGAGAGGAGTTGACAGTTTTTCTCCATTATACGCAATGTATTCAACATTGGTAAAAGGATATGGGTTTGATGCATTAGATGGTTTGTTCACAAATTTATTCTCGGCTTCAAATAAAAAACCTGCTGTTTTGCCGTTCAGATTAGATTCCCAGCTGCTTCCCGATTGTTTTGCTGGAAAAGTAGAAATATCAGTAGGCAAGCGCACTCCGTCAAAGAAGTTGCTTTCTACCAATACTTTAGCCCCCATAGCGCTGCCAACACCGTAAGTAGAAACTTCATTATAGAAGTTATTGTAAACATGTACTCTTCCAAAACGCACTCTTGGATGTCTAGAGTTTGACAAATCGAAGAAATTGTGATGGAAAGTAGTAGTAATTGACACATCGGCAGTTTCACTATCCGAATGACCTATCAATGCCGATTTTTGAGTTTTAATAAAGTGATTCCACGATACAGTTACATTCTTTGTTCCATGTGTAATATCGCACGATCCATCTTCATAATCCTTAGTCGAGTTTACAGACTCAAAAGTGCAATGATCTACCCATATTCTGCTTGACTTTTGCATAGATATTCCATCAGCACCATTGTCAGCCTTTGGCATAACTATATAGAGGTTTCTAATAATAATGTTTTCGGAGCGAACTATAAACAAACCCACATTTTGCATCTTAAAGTTGTTTGTACCATAGATACTTATATTCTCGGTGTCTTTTATATCAAACCAAGGAGATGATGAATTTCTACCATTCTCTTTGGTAAATGTGCCACTGAGCCATACAATAGCTGGCTCTTTAGATTTTGCTTTCTCTCTCAATCTTAACCATTCTCTAAACTTATCGCCATCATTAAAATGATGCTTGTTAGCCTCTGTAGCACCTTCGCCACCAGTTGTGCCTTCACCATAACCATATAATTTATCAATTTCCACATTTCCATATGGTGGTTGAGTTTCCCCTTCATCATCAGAAAATTTTAAACTAGCACCATCCCAAGTTGCATATAAATAGTAAGCTTTGCCAGCCTGGGGTTCTCTTGCTGCTTTAGCGTTATAAGTTTCGGCTGCACCATTATTTATGCTTAATTTCAATGCTGGCCATTCTGCGCCAGTTATAGGAAACCAACTCCTCACAGTTAAAATATTGTTTTCAGTATCTTTTTCTGCATTTATCAAAGAAACAGCATTGCTACCAGTGCCTTCATCAGTAAAAGTGCCAGTTTTCATATTAAAATGATTGGCTGAAGCGTTATAAGCCCAAGCTTCATTAGCAGCATTAGCTCCCACAAGTTGCACATTAGTAATATCAGCAATAGTGCCGCTAGTTACCTTAATTTTTACAGAAAACAAAAAGCCTAAGTGGTTGAATTGGACTGTTCCTATATTGTTTGGGTCTGTAATGTTTTTTTGAAAATGAAGCATTATGTTTTTACCAACATTCTCTTCACTTAACGCTGGTTCTGCTGTGGGTAGTTTAACAAGTTCAGGATTGTCTGTCGATACTTCTCCGCCTCCGTAAACACCATATAAATAAAATGGCTCATTTTCATTTACACCCTCAGGAAAATCTAAAGTAAATGTTGCTTTTTTTCCAGCTTCATGCATAGTTGCTACTTTTGCAGTACTATGTTTTTTTATTTCACTACCTGCTTTTCCTTGTACAAAAAGCACATCAAAGGTGTCATTTTCATCCCATGTAAGGCTAATATCTCCATTTGCTTCTTCATTTGCACTAATTCTTGTTGACGGGCCATCTTTGTCAGGCATTGCAGCTGTGAATGTGAGTTTGCGTCCTGTTATTCCTGAACCTACCTCAGGCATTGAATCCTCGTTGCTGCACGCCCCCAGAAATGCAAGCATTAAAATTAGAATAAAGGGGATTGTTAGTTTTTTCATAACATTAAAAATTAAATTAAAGT
>CAZBVD010000198.1:0-3865 GCA_964495235.1 uncultured Dysgonomonadaceae bacterium
TTCTTCATTAAGAAGATTTGATAGGGATATTTTCTTTACCTCTTTCATGATATTATGGTTTAAAACAGTATGAAGGTTAATTTACACTCACAAATATAGCTATTTTACACCTATTTCACATAGTATTGATTAGCTATTTGCTTGCAAAAAAAAGAGTTTAATCAAAAGAGACTTTTCTCAATGAGTATAGATGCTAAAATACAATGTGTTGGTTGCATCTTATTGATAAGATTACCAAAATAACGATGCATGTATACCAAAACTGCTAAAGGGAAGGATAAAACACAATGAATCTATATCACCATCGCTGCTAAGTGATGCAAAGCATATCGCATCTATGTCTGGGTATAGAAAAGATAGCGTAAACAAGCCTAATCAATCTAATTTTGTATGGTAAATGACAATTTTATAGGTAGATCCTTCTTGTTTTACTTGAACGATTACTCAAACAACAATGTAAGAGTAACATTTTGGTCTTTTATGTGTTGATATTATAATTAGAGTTTGCAAAATTGTGAATTTAGCTTGATAATATATTTAGAAATAACTAAAACCTATATTTAGTTTATTCTAACTGTTTATATACGCAAAAAGCTTGTTTTAGTTAGTTCTAATTGTTAGCACTAACAAAATTGTATATTTTGTTTATTATAATACTAATGAGTGAACAAAAAAGCTAATTTAGTTTACTCACTACAATATGTTCTAAGCTAAAAACTATAAAATGATAAAGAAATACTATTGTTCTTCCTACCTTTCACATAAGTTGATATAGATCTTATGTTATTTGCTTCAACATCCAATAATTTTTGGATAGATACGAGAGATTTAGGTAAACTTTTGAAGTTTTTCAGATAGATGCACTATTATTTCTTCAATTTCTTATCAGCAATTAGATAGATGCACTATTATTTCTTCAATCTATCAAAGTAATTTTAGATACATCAATTGTCTTTTTTGCTGTTTTACTAAGAAGATTGTCCATAACATGGATCATTGTTGTAATTTTTCCACTATTCTGTCTCAAACTAAACAGGTAACATAGGAGATATAAAGAATAAAGCTGTCTACTCTTTTAGCAATGCATCAAAAATAACGTTGGTGAAGCTGTCAATGTTATTCACCTTCAGATAGGAGTTGGGTTTTTCTCGGTCTGCAGTGCTGTTTAGCGATTTGATAATTGAGGCCAATGAAAGCGCATCTACTTGGTTTAATGTTATTCCTAAATTGTATCTTTTTACAAGTTTACCAATTAGGTTTTCACGAGGAGCAATTACAGGTTTATTAAACTGTGCTGCAAATCCAAGCATTCCGCTGCTTTGTGCGGTGTCTTTGTAGGGGGTGAGTATATAATCGGACGATAGGCATAAAGAGCCAAAGAAGGAATAGTCGCAAAACTTGTCAAAGCAAATTAGCTGACCCCTTTTGCTTTGTTGGTTGAATAGTTGATAAAACTGCTCTTTAATAACTTCGTAAACCTTGCCAGCAAAGATAAAGCATTTATCCTCAAGCTCTTTTTCACTCATTAGCTCTATTGCCTTCAATATTTCAAGTGTTCCTTTTCTGTGGGTTAAACCTCCGAAATGGAGGAATACTTTTTTTGTAGTTGGTATATTCAACTCTTTGCGTAGATTGCACAGGTGGTCTTGTTCAATAGGCACAAACGGATCTGGAAGAAACAAAAACTTGTTAGTTTTAAACAGCCTATTTAAATAGCGTGTGCTTGCTTCATCGTTTAAGATGAATATGTTTTTGAAACGAGACATCTTAGCCAGTAGTAGGTACTTGAAAGCTTCTTTTCTTCTTTTAAACCGAGGTGTATCTTTCCAAGTGTAGAGGTAAATTGTGTAAATGATTCCTGTTAGCTTTACTTTTCGGGGGAGTACGAAGGCTAATACAGGTAACAGGTGCATCATAGAAATTAAGAAAACTTTGTCGATATTAAATTCATTGATAATACTTCTCAAAAAACGACTAACCTTAAATGAACCTACAATATAGGAAGTGCTAAACTGGAATTTTTCTTCAAAAAGATGAAACGCTATATTTGATGCTTCTGGCCAGGTGAACTTATCTTTCACATCCAGAAAATCTTTTGGCAATGTAAACACAAAACTATTTTCCGGATAATCTATAGCTTTGGTGTATAGATGATGAATATACTCTAATCGGTGTCCACTGACCGAGGTCTCAAAAATTAAAACTTTTGTATTGCTTCTTTTCATCTCGTGCTGTTTACTCTTTTTTCTGTCTTTTAGAACCAACGAACTGTTTAAGCTCCACTGTCATTTCCAAATTTGATATTCTGCATAAACTCAAATAAACAATCCCCATTACCACTATGGCAGTTAGCATACTAAAAATTACATTTGATATATAAGTGGAAGCAAAATAGGCCGCCATTACCGATGCAAAAGAAATGGATAAATATGGGGCAACATCTTTAATGAAACTCCAAAGCGAGTAAGCAACCAATTTTTTGGATAGAAACAACGAAATAATGAGTGTAATATACATATACACCACCCAACTTACGGCCAAGCCTGTGATGCCTTGTTTGAAAAAGGCTATAATGAGACCAATGAGAATAAGGCGCTTTACAATTTCAACGCTCAAAAAGAAATCGGCGCGCTCTTTGGCTATAAACAACTCGTTGAGGATAAAGGTAAAGGGCGATACTGCTCCACCCACACATAGAATTTGAAAGTAGGGGACTGAGGGCAGCCATTTTTCGCCAAACAGGGTTACAAAGAGTGGCTCGGCAATCAAAATAAGTATAGATGCAACTGGAAATGAGAGAAATGCAATAGACTTTATTAGCTTTGCTACCACTCGGCGCAATCGCTTGGTTTGATCGTTTATTTCCGAAAGAATGAGCATTGCTACAGACCTAAAGGTGTCAGACAGCACTGCAAACGGAGTGTCTTGATATTTAAATGCTTGTGTGTAAAACCCAACTTGCTGCATGGGATAAAACATAGCTATGATGCTGGGGTATATGTTGTTAAAAACTGCCCCTATTGTTCCGGAAGCCAATAGCTTGTTGCTAAAAGCAAAGAAAGTTTTTAGTTTGGCTAAGCTGAAGAGCCTTTCAGGACGCCAGTTAGAGTATAACCATAAGAAAACACTTCTAAAAAAAGCATAGACTACATTTTGCGCTACCAATGCCCACACACCAAGTCCCTGCCAAGCCATAATAAGAGCAATGCTTGTGGAAATAACCAGCGCACTTGTGTTTGCTTTGGTTTGAGTTTTGAAATCGGATGCTTTCGTAAATATTACCATCTGAATAAGGCTAAACCCATTGAAGATGAGCGATAAAAAAAGCACTCTGGAAACTGGTATAAGCAAAGGTTCATTAAATAGTTGCGCAATCAGTGGAGCCGAAAAGAATAATGCAAGATAAAGAACCAAGCTAATTGCAAGATTGAAGTAAAAAACTGTGCTATATTCAAGCGCACTTATCTCTTTTCTGTTGAGTAGTGCTCTGCCAAAACCGCTGTCTATTAATAGCGATGAAAAGGCCACAAAAATGAGCAGCGAACCCATAATACCATAATCAGAAGTGTCTAACAGGCGCATTAGAAACACACTGCTAATCAGAAAAATTATTTTCTGACCAAACTTATCTATAAAACTCCAAAAAAGAGCAGTGATAGTTCTTTTCTTTAGTGTGGTATCGGACATTTGTTGCTGTTTCTAATGTGATTAGTGCAAAAATACGATAACTTTCTATCTTTTTTTATTTTAGATAGGTAATTCTACTGTTTGCTTTATCAAGTTCCAATAATTTTGTATAAGTTTGGGCTTAGGTGTGAGGTTTGTAGTTACATTATCACGACTATTGACTTACTAACTCTGGTTG
>CAZBVD010000199.1:0-3863 GCA_964495235.1 uncultured Dysgonomonadaceae bacterium
TGCCACCCTGAAAAATTCCTGAAGGAATAGAGCGCAATACATATTTTTGGTTTTCGAACTCCAATGTATGACCTGCATTTGGGCCACCTTGAAATCGAGCTACTACCTTGTAATTGGGCGTTAGCACATCTACTATCTTTCCTTTTCCTTCGTCGCCCCATTGGAGGCCTAACAATACATCTACTTTCATTTCCTTCTCAATCTATTTAATTTCATTCTACGTGCATGACTACATTTGCTACAAACACCGTATATATACATGCTATAATAACTAACCTTAAATTTCTTTATTCTCTTCAATTGTGTTTCGCTGATGAGATTGTTACGCGTCTCGCGTACTTCACCACAGTCAACACATATTATATGGTCGTGATTCTCGTTTCCGTATGCACGCTCATATTGGGCAGCATTAGCACCAAACTGATGCTTTACAACCAAATCGCAATCTAACAACAACTCAATAGTGTTATACAAAGTAGACCGACTAACCCTAAAGCTAGCCTCAAGCATGGAGTTGTAAAGCGAATCCATATTAAAGTGCCCTTTTATAGAGTATATGTGATCTAAAATAGCATAGCGTTCCGATGTTTTGCGGTGTTTGCGCAATGTTAGATACTCTGTGAATTCGTCTTTTACTTGTTTACGGATCTTTTCGTCCATTTTTAATATAATGTTAGTGTCTTGTTTATTAAAAACATTGAAGTGCTTTGTTCTTTATTTAATTGTTTTTGAGTGATAGTAGAATGCGGGATTACATATAACACTCTCGTTGTTATAGGCATCATGCGATGTCACAAAATAGTAATAAGCTTCATCGTTGTCTTCTACATAAGACTCATACATTGGCTCTCTTACACCAGTAGCAACAATATTTGCTCCTTTATCTATATCAAAGTTATCGTCTGTTGTTCTGTATATTGTGTAAGTTCTTCTTTCAGTTGAATCGCTTTTCCACTTAAGTTGAAATATGCCATTCACATTTTCGGCTGTCAAATCGTGAGGAGCATCTGGTGGGGTGTCAGATACCCAGGTCATAGCTGGCAGTTTGGCTGGATGTTTATAATAATCGCTGATAGAGAATAGAATTCCTTTTAAGTTCGACAATACATTTTCGGCGCGAAAATAAGCTTGTCCCGACATTCTTTTTTCTCGTGTATATTCCATCTGATTCACTATATCTTCTTTTGGCCACTTCAGCTCCGTCATTTGATAAACGCCTAAACCAGGCACTATAATCCGATTGTTGCAATGCAACATCCAATCGTCTGCAAAAGGATAGAACAGATCATTGCGATAGTACATCATTGGGAAAAGAGCATCGTGCTTGCCACTCATCATCCAATGTCCTGCATCTTGTAACACTGTTTCGTATGCATTCCACCCGTCGTGTTTATTATTCAAAGGCTTGTATCTTCCTAAAGGTGCACTACTAACTTGCACCCAAGGCTTTATGCTTTTAACAGAGTCGTACATTCTTGTAACAAACCTATTGATATTACCCCTTCTCCAATCTGAAATATTCTGCCCTTTACCATATCTGTTAAACATAGATTTATCTGGGAATTTAGCTGAATTATCAGGGTAGCGAATATAATCAAAATGAATACCATCAACATCGTAATTACTGACAATTTCATTGACTATAGAAATCAGATAATCATCTGTTTTAGGATTACCAGGATCTAGAAACCATTCATTCTTATAGCGCACTACTATGGAAGGGTGTTTGCGTGTAACTGAACGCTGTCCTAAACCACTTACATGTTTATTGCCACCAAGTGGGTAGGTTACTACCCAAGCATGACAAGAAAGACCTCGCTTATGGCACTCCTCTATGGCAAACTGAAGGGGGTCGAATGGACTTTGTCCTGACTTTGCTGTTGCCACGACAGAAGACATAGGTTCTATTGCAGATTTATAAAGTACCTCGCCACGTGTGCGAGCTTGAAAGAAAACAGTGTTGAAATTAAATTTCTTTAGGTCATCTAAAATCTTTATAAGTTCTCTCTTTTGCACATCTACGTCTGTTCTGTTTGTGGGCCAATCTAATCCGTAGTTTGTTGTTAACCAAACCGCTCTAACCTCGGTTGGGGGTGGGTCACTTGCATAAACTTGCAATACATAAAACAGACTTATGCAAATAAGCCAATATATTTTATTCATTCTTTTTGCTGTCAATCTTTTTTACACTTATACAAAAATAAAATAAAACAACTATATAAAGAGGGTTTCGCTATTAATTAACATAATACCTACATTATTCACCTTTTTAGCTTTGCATAGATGCAAGGGTAAGAACCCTACTGGCATGTAAAACTATTTCAAGCAGTTTCCAACGTTGCATAGCCTTCAATATGAAAACCATCAATACAAACTCTCTCTATATCAAAAAAAAGAGAACATTTAGCCTCATTAAATACGCACAACAATTACTTTTATTTGCTCTATCTAATTTCTTGTATCTTGTTGCAAAGTTATCGATAATTTGTGAGGTTTTAATCATATAAGAGAAGGTTATCCGATTAAAGAAAAATATTTAAGAACTGTAGCCAACTATGCCAATCAAACAACTACAAAAATATTAAGATAGATGTTAATATTTGCCCACCTTCTACTTCTCTATGGGCTCTTCTTTTTATATTCATTTTAAATTTATCATCTCGCTTTTCTCTGTCTTAAACTCAAACAGTTTAATTATTAAACAGTAGAAACAACACACTTACCAAAACCAGCAATAAGCCACTCAATCATCTGCAATACAGAAAGATGCAAACTTAAACACTAACACCTTAAAGATCACAAAACACAATGTGTATGTCACTACCTTTTTCTAATTTACATTCGTTTTTTCAATGTTTAAACATGCGCTTCTCCTATTTGCTTTCGTTTAAACCTATGAGACGACACCTTCTATTCTAATTGACACGAAATTTATCCACTTTTAAAGCTCAATTTCCAATCCTCCAAGAGGTTCTTTAACCTAAGTAAATAGCACTGCTCTTTATTTAGTTTTACTCTTGTTCTTTTGGTAGCTGTTTAAACTTCTTGCATAAATCAACATTAAAAACCTGACTAAACATTACTGTTTATTGGTGGAAATAGAGGTAGTGATGACCACACATTCATATTGTCATGAATACATAGAGGAAGCGAAGGTCTGTTTATTAGATTAACTTAACAAAACCTGCCTGTTTGAAGCCCCTTATTGAGAGTTTGAAAAACAAAAGTAAAGGAGATTCATCTTTTAGAATACACCTAAAACTTAGGTATTACTTGATATTAATGCAATTGATAAATATTTTAATCAAAACATATAATATTAATGAGAGCAAACTTCTTAATTTGATTATATTTGAACTATCAACAAAAAAGAGAAGATATGAAACCTCATGTTATTATTACTGGCGGAGCACAAGGTATTGGCAAAATCACTACCCTAGAATTACTCAAGCAGGACTATTGTGTTTCGGTATTTGATAAAGATATTGAAGCATTGGAAGAGCTAAAAGCAGAAGTTGACAATAAGAGCTGCTCTTTACAACATGTAGATGTTGCTAATGAAAAGGAGGTAGCAAACGCAATTGACAAATCGCTGAAAGTATTTAATGGTCTATACGGCTTAATCAACAATGCAGGTATCGCCATTAATAAACCTATTACTGAGCTAACGCTTTCAGAATGGCAACAAGTAATAGACTGCAATTTGACAGGCACATTCTTGTGTTCAAAACATGCATTACCTCATTTAAAGAAAAAGAAAGGATGCATTATCAACATGGCATCTACACGCGCTTTTCAATCGGAGCCTAATACTGAAGCATACTCTGCAAGCAAGGGTGGTATATTTGCTTTTACTCATGCAT
>CAZBVD010000200.1:0-3820 GCA_964495235.1 uncultured Dysgonomonadaceae bacterium
TCTTTCTCTCCATTGTTCACTTTTTCGGCTGTTACCTGATGGTCATGGGCTGCCAATATCAAATCAATTCCCTTTACATTTCTTGCAACATAGCGTGCAGGATTTTCCATACTATCGCTCTCCTCATCGCCCAGCCCAGCATGAATGGCAGCTATCACAAAGTGAGGTTGTTCTTTTTCTCTCACATATTGTACCCAATGCTCCATTGAAGCCAATATATCTTGAAACTCTATATTTTCCCATAAATGCGGTGCAAGCCAGTTAGGAATATTGGGGTTGGTCATGCCTATAACAGCTATCTTAACCCCACCTTTGTTTAAAATTGTATAAGGCTCAAAATAAGGATTGCCTGTTTTGGTGTTAATAGCATTGGCAGCCAAGTAAGGCATATTGAGTTCTTTCACAACTTTATTATATACTGCAGCTCCTGGCTCAATATCATGATTTCCCACCACTATAGCGTCATATTCAAGGTAGTTCATTACGCGTGAGAATATATGCTCCGATGTTGTATCAACAAAATTACTGTAATACACAGCATTATCGCCTTGAAGGTGATCGCCAATATCAAGCAACACCACGTTTTGGTTTCCAATGTTGTTTCTTGCTTCTTTTATTGCAGTAGAAACTGAAGCTAATGAGTGTTTATGCGTTTGATAGTGGGCATTGTTTACATAAAGCGAGTCGAAGAATCGTCCATGCAAATCATTCGTAGCATACACTTCAAATTTGTATGTTCCATCTTCTAGCTTATTGCCAGAACAAGAAGTTGCTGTAAAGGCCATAAGCACAAGCAGTAATAAAATATTAAATTGTTTTTTCATTTTCATATAATATAAACACACCCAATAATATACACTACTGGATGATTGGTTTGGTTTAAAGAGCTATAACAAGAATCTAAAACAGATTGTTTTAATTTGATAGAAACTGTGTATCTGTTTGATGTATTATATCACACCTAACTGTTTCATCTTCCAAAAACATCTTGCTGTAGCACTAATGTCAGCCGATGCATCATGTGCTTCTTCAAAATCTTCGTTAAACAATTTAATGTGCAATTCCGATAATGAGGGCCACTTATAACCATACATGCCTGGAATTTTGCAATAATCTGTTGCCAATTTCATAGTGCATAGCTTTCTTTTATTGTTAAAGTTACTCTGAATGTTTGTTCTTAAAAGCTCTGCACCTAATATTTTTTCATCGAAACTTATATTATGAGCAACAATGTAATTTGAACGATCTATCAACTCGTTAAAATGGTTTAAAGCCTCTTCAAGGCTCACTCCCTCTCTTATAGCGCGCTCTGTTGTAATTCCGTGAACACGCGAAGACTCAGTGGGGATTGTAAAGTTTTCAGGCTTGATAATATAATCGTTGCTCTCTATTTCATTTCCTTCATTATCATATAATATCCATCCAATCTGAACCATTCTTGGCCAATTGTTCAAATCGGTTACAGGTGCTTTCCAATTCCTGGGAAGTCCTGTTGTTTCTGTGTCGAAAAATAAGTACATAATTGTTTTGTTTTAATATTGTTTCAAGTTTAGTGTAGATATATTTAAAGTGTCAAAAGTAATTTGTTTCATAATATACACTTTGCTTTGCAAAAGTAATCAATCTATACTTTTGGTTCAAGTAGAATTTGATACCTGCAACAAATAAATAATATTATCATTCATATTACAAGGTTATAGTATGTATAGAGGTGTTGGATTTACCAGTAGGGAGCAATGTAAATTCATCTGTTTCTTGAAGAACTATTATTGCAAAGAGAGGTAAGCTATTGACAGCACCAAGGAGCTTATTACTATTGCAGCAAGTATAACTATTCTAAACTCTATAGGCAATGGACCGATAATTGGCCAATTGTAAGTTAGGTTGTCAAACATAACCAAACCCTTATTGGACTTCTTTGTTTGTTCTTTTATATATCCCGATTGAACTAAAATCTGATGGGCAATAGCAACATCCGATTCTCTAACTTGCAGCTTTACCCCACCAATTGCATTGGAATAAAAATTATGAACCTGTGCAGTCATTTCGTCTTTTATGAAAACCTCTATTCCCTCAGACTGTAATTTGGCTTTTGCAAAGTAAGCATCATGAGGAAGGGTGAAAGAAATTACTGTTGTTAGATTATCCATATGCACTATTTAGATGAATGCTTTAAACATCTAAATTACGCAAAAAGAACGAAACAAGTGTAACTTTTATATCAATATATATTATATCTGAAGATTGCCACACTAAAAAAATTCTTTCTTTTCAAAAGTGTTTAACACATGACACAAGAGAGGAAATAACAATAACTCACCCAAAACTCCCAAAAAAGCCTATAATGAGGTAGTAGCAGCAAAACAATAGATGTTTTATAACATAGTTTCTTGTAAATATATTACCTTTGCCCTCTTATTATACATCCGTCCCACAAAAAGTTCTATTAAACAGCTGAACTATCTTACACTGGGATTTTAAAAAATTATGAATGCAATTTGAAGATTTAAAAATTATTGAGCCTATACTTAAGGCGCTAAGAGACGAGAAATATTCTATCCCCACCACCATACAGGAAGAAGCAATTCCACTTATACTAAACAAAAGAGACGTGCTTGGAAGTGCCCAAACTGGCACTGGCAAAACTGCCGCTTTTGCAATACCTATACTACAGCTGCTATACAACGACCGTCAACAAAGAAACAGAGCTCGGAAAATAAACGCCCTTATTATAACTCCCACACGCGAGTTGGCCATTCAGATAGAAGAGAGCTTTTCTACCTATGGTAGATATACAGACCTAAAGACTACTGTAATATTTGGAGGTGTAAAACAAGGCTCTCAAGTATCTGCTATACAACGAGGTGTAGATATTTTAGTGGCAACACCTGGTAGACTGCTAGATTTGATGGATCAAGGTATTGTGAGGTTAAGCGACATTGAGTATTTTGTATTGGACGAAGCTGACCGCATGCTTGACATGGGTTTTATAAACGACATAAAGAAAATAATTGCTAAACTACCCCCTAAACGTCAATCGCTCTTTTTCTCAGCCACAATGCCTTACAACATTGTAAAACTGTCCAGAAAGATTTTGACCAATCCTGTAAAGGTAGAGGTAGCAGCTGTATCGTCAACAGCCGACACCATTCAGCAATATATCTATTATACCAATAGGGAAAATAAGAGGGAGCTGTTAAGCCATATTCTTAAAGATAAAAAGATAGACCAAGTGCTACTTTTCTCAAGAACTAAACATGGGGCTGATAGAATAACACGCAACCTGAAGAAGGATAGAATAACTGCTGCAGCTATTCATGGCGATAAAGCACAAAATGCAAGACAGAGAGCTTTGCAAGACTTTAAAGATGGCCAAATAAGGGTGTTGGTAGCTACAGATATTGCCGCAAGGGGTATCGACATTGACAAACTGGGATATGTAATTAATTATGATATCCCCAACGAATCAGAAACATATGTGCACCGTATTGGTCGTTGCGGTAGAGCTGGCGAAGATGGTGTATCTATCTCTATTTGCGAACCAGAAGAAAACGCATATGTGAAAGATATAGAGAAACTTATTAGCCAAAAGATAGAGACTGTAAAGAACAACCCTTTTCCTCAAACCGAAAAACCTATGAATGCTAAGGAGAAGAAAGAGTTTGAAAAGGAGAAAAACAGAAGAAAACAAGAGTTCTTTGCTGCTAAGAATAAAAGCAGAGGAGCCTCGCCAAGGGGCAATCAAGGAAATAGGAGAAGATAATTCTTTGAATTAAGAGATGAAAAATGGATTGTTTATTAAATAGACAATCCATTTTTT
>CAZBVD010000201.1:0-3809 GCA_964495235.1 uncultured Dysgonomonadaceae bacterium
TTTCTTGGTACTGATGTAGGAATTAGATTTAAGAGTACACGTGGTAGAGGAGGAATTGTTGAAAACATATATATCGAAGACATCTATATGTTTGACATTGTGACCGACTCATTCCTTTTTGATCTTTTTTATGGAGGTAAATCAGCTTCAGAATCCTTGGCAGACGGTGACGAAACTCCAAAAGAAGAACAATTATTACCTGTAACAGAAGAAACTCCTGTTTTCCGCAACATTTATGTTAAAAACTTAGTTTCACGCAATGCACGCAGGGCATTATTATTTAATGGCCTTCCAGAAATGAATATAGAAAACATTAATTTAGAAAACACTTTTATCACTGCTAAGTTAGGAGCAGAATTATCCGAATCAAAAAACATCAACTTTAAAAACGTAACAGTAATTCCCTCTCAAGGTGTAGCATTTAAACTCAACAATGTTACAAACTTCACCAGTGAAAACGTTACCTCCTTACAAGAGAACACCGCTGATATTTTTGAAATATCTGGTTATAAAACCTCTGGGATAATGCTGAAAGGGGTTTCAGAAAACATTGTAAAGATTCATTCAGACGTAAACAAAGAGGAGATTAAATTAAACTAGAAATAAATTTTATCAATTCTGAAATATGAAAACTAGGTTATTAGCTTTTTTTGTTCTATGCTTAACTTTGAGTAGTTTTAATAACACTCCTATTAGAATAAATTTAGCTGGAGACTCTACAATGGCTGATAAACCCTTAACAAAAGAAGGCACTGATGTTTTATCTGGAGAAACTTTTGTTGAAGATTTTCTTGAAAGAGGTTGGGGCCAATTATTAAAAGAGAATGTCAAGGATAATGTCTTGATTAATAATTACGCAAAAAACGGACGTAGCACCCGAACTTTTATTGAAGAAGGCTTATGGGACAAATTAATTGAGAATACCCATAAAGGTGATTTCATTATTATTCAGTTCGGTCATAATGATGGATCAGAGCATAAACTGGATAGATATACAAATCCAACTCAATTTCGTTTAAACTTTACTGCTTTTATCGCAGAAGTTAGAGCAAAAGGAGCAAATCCTATACTTTGCACTCCTGTTGCAAGAAGAAAATTTGATGAGAAGGGAAACTTAGTTGCAACTCATGGTGAATATCCAGATATTATTCGCTCTGTAGCAAAAGAAGAAAATGTTCCATTAATTGATATGGAAGAAGCTACTTCTAAATGGTTGCAAGATGAAGGTGTTGAAAACTCAAAGAAATACTTCCATAAATTCGAACCTGGAGTGAGCAAACTTTATCCTGATGGTTTAGACGACAACACCCATTTTAATGAAATGGGAGCAAGAGTTGTTGCAAATCTATTTATTGAAGAGGTTAAAAAACAAAACTATAAAAAGCTTATCAACTTAATGATAAAACAATATAACTAATTATGAAGAAAATTATTTATCTATTTTCATTCCTTATAGTCCTATCTTCGTGTGTAAAAAACGAAAAAAAACCATACTATGTTAAGATGGCCGACTCAGAGATGAAACGTTATCCTGAAAGTTGGATGGTGGACTTTCAAGAAAAATTGAAATGGAATTACACACATGGTCTCGAACTAGATGCAATTTTAGATGTATGGGAAAAGACTAATGATCAGAAATATTTTGACTATGTATTAAGCTATGCAGACACAATGATAGCTGAAGATGCGTCTATTGTAACTTACAGATTAACAAAATACAATATTGACCATGTAAATCCAGGGAAAATGCTGTTTAGGTTATATGATAAAACAAATAACCCTAAATATAAAATGGCTTTAGATACTTTAAAAAGCCAGATGGATACGCACCCTCGCATTTCAAATGGTGGTTATTGGCACAAACTTATATATCCACATCAAGTATGGCTTGACGGTATATATATGGCAACACCTTTCTTAGCAGAATATGGTGCAAAATTTAATCATCCTGAGTTATTTGACGAAGCTGGCTTACAGATAATAACTGCTTATGAAGATTTAATTGATGAGCAAACTGGATTGCTACACCATGGTTGGGACGAAAGCCGTGATCAACGATGGAGCGACCCTGTTACAGGTAAATCTCCTAACTTTTGGTCACGTGGTATTGGCTGGTATATGATGGCGCTGGTAGATGCTCTTGACTTTATTCCTGAAGATCATGCAATGAGACCAGAGATAATAGAGATATTGAATAAAATATCAGTGGTAGTTGAAAAATATCGTGAGCCAAATTCTGGAATGTGGTATCAAGTAACAGACAAAGGAGATAGAGAAGGAAACTATCTTGAATCATCTGGCTCTGCAATGTTTATTTACACATGGATAAAAGGAGCTCAAAAAAACTACCTACCCCAAGAATTCCTTAAAAAAGGAGAAGAAGCATACACTCAATTTTTAAAACAGTTTGTTTTAGAAAATGAAGACGGAACAATTACTATTACTGATGCATGCTCTGTAGCGGGATTGGGAGGCGATAAAAAATATAGAGACGGTAGTTTCGAGTATTATATTTCTGAGCCTATAAGAGATAATGACCCAAAAGTTGTTGGACCTTTTATTAAAATGAGTATTTTACTAAACAAATAAATTTAACATATGAGTTACATAAAGCACTTTCTAATTATAATTTCATTATTCACTTATACTTGTTTGCTATTTCCTACCCCCCCTGCATTTCCTGGTGCTGAGGGATCGGGTATGTATACAACTGGGGGAAGAGGAGGGAAAGTGCTTTATGTTACCTCATTAGAAGACTCTGAAGAACCTGGTACACTTCGATGGGCAATAAAGAAAAAAGGACCACGAATAATACTCTTTAAGGTTTCGGGCCAAATAGTTTTACAGAGTCCTTTGAAAATCAATAATGGTGATTTAACAATTGCAGGGCAATCTGCACCTGGAGATGGTATTTGCGTTAGCAATTATCAAACTACTATCAGTGCTGATAATGTTATTATTCGCTTTATTAGGTTTAGGATGGGCGACAATGCAAAACAACCAGAAGATGCACTTTCTGGAATGAACCATAAAGATATCATCATTGATCATTGTAGTATGAGTTGGGGACTTGATGAAGTAAGTTCCTTCTACGATAATCAAAACTTTACAATGCAATGGTGTATAATTGCAGAAAGTTTAAGAAACTCTTTTCATGATAAAGGAATTCATGGTTATGGAGGAATATGGGGTGGCAAAAATGCAACTTTTCATCACAACCTTTTTGCACATAATGACAGTCGTAATCCTCGATTCTGTGGAAGTCGCTACTCAAACAGACCAGATTTAGAAAGAGTTGATTATAGAAATAACGTAATTTACAACTGGGGTGCTAATAATGCTTATGCAGCAGAAGGTGGCAGTTATAATATTGTCAATAATTATTATAAACCAGGGCCAGCATCAAGCTCAGGTTCGAGTAAGAGATTTTTATATCCAGACGCTGATAATGGTAAAAACAAACAGCCGACAGGAGTATATGGAAAGTTCTTTGTGAAAGGCAATTACATGTTCAACAACTCTGAACTAACTGAAAACAATGCTCAAGGAGTTGTATTAGGTTCTACTTTTAAAAAACATGCACCAAGTATTTCTAAAAAAGATATACTTGCTGACTCTGAGTTTAAATTTGATGCAGTCAAAACTCATCCTGCAGAGCAAGCATATGAGAAAGTTTTAGAAAATGCAGGATGCGCATTGGTAAGAGACATTCACGATATAAGATATGTTGACAATGTGCGGAATGACAACTTTAGCTACTTAGGATCTAAAGGTAGTGAAGGTGGTTTGATTGACTCTCAAGAAGATGT
>CAZBVD010000202.1:0-3795 GCA_964495235.1 uncultured Dysgonomonadaceae bacterium
CGCTACAGGACCATCTACTTCAACTATTACCAAGTTGGCGATAATTCCTTTTACAATTCCTTTTGTTAACATATATATATGTGTGTTGTTTCTATTTCCTTTTTTTTATTACTAAGCTTCTTCGTCCGGAACTATTACTTCTTTCTTCATATTTGCAATGAGTTCGCGAAATACGCGTTCACCTTCTTCAGCATTGAGTTGCACCCAACGCTCTAAGATTTGCAATTTGCACAAATAAGCAAAAAGAAATTCTATATTGAAATAATCAAAGACTGTGTTTTCATCTAACCAATCCCATCGAAACTTATCTATTTTGCGCTCTCGTTCATATATATCAGTTTCTTCTGATATTCTAAGTATAGCATCAAAATAATCTAACTCCTGCTCAAGGCCAAAATCGCGAGAACCTGAGTTAGCGCGTATTGTTTTGGCAATATCATTGTTACCAACCACCACTTGTTTTACATCTAACCCATACTTGCGGCTATATATGGCCGCCAAGGTATTTCCTATATTTAAGTTTAATGTAAACCATTTAGAAACCAATGAGTTTTTAACACTAGCTCCGTAGTCCATATAAAGCGATGTGAGAATATCTTCCCAGTTTTTACTTTCCGATTCAGCATCTTCCTTTAGCCAATCCCTTATAAAAGACTCAAAAAATGATGGCATATTTTTAGGCTTAACTTCTTGGTCTTCCTTAATGGATTTTATTGTACCAAGCATCTCTTCACGAGATAGAACTCCCCACTCCTTCATCTCAGCTTCTTTATCTGAGAGAAGTTTCAGAAGATTCTCTTTGTCAATTTCTAAAAAATATTTATCAATCAATTTTTTATCGTCCTCCTTCAACTCATCATACAGTATCTCTTTAAATTCTGAGACTGTGAATGGAAGTTTTGTGCTGTCGAACGAAAAATCTGGCAGACCTGCTACAAAGTAATAATATTGATTTTTAAACATAGACCAACTTTAAAGATTTTAAATAAACAGACCTAAAACAATAATTGTTGAATTTGAGGACGTAGAAACTCTTTAAAGTATTCAATAAACTCATCTTCGCCAAACTTCACTTTGTAGGTACCATCATCGGGTCCGATAACAAAGCCTGTTTTAATTCCGTTTACAGATTCTATCTTAAGCTTATTGTCGAGAAGTGACTTGGCATTAGCTTTAATGTAATTCTCTAATTCGTCTTTGTTTTCTACACCTACAATCATTGTTTGTTTTTCGGCCCAATTTTGCATTAGGTTGATTATAAGGTTTTGCATAAACTCTTTGTCTTCCAGGGCTCCTTTAACGCTTGAGCTAGCTATCTTTTCGGTTATTATATTTGTAACCTCAGTTTTAAGACCCTCTAATGCTTGCGAAGCATATAGTTTAAGCTCCGATTCTGCATTACTGTTCACTTCAGTTGATTTTTTCTTAGCAGCATCAATTATTTGTTGCGCTTTGCTGTTTGCATCATCAAGAATTTGCTTTTCTTTTTTCTCAGCTTCCGCTATAATTTTTTGGGCCTCTGCGTTTCCTTTTTTCACTCCTTCTTCATAAAGCTTAGAAGTGAGTTCTTGAATTTTATCCATAATATTAGTATGCTGTTATATAAATTGTCTCAAAGAAATTAAACCTTAGAATGACAAAGATATAAAAATATACCGCTCATAAAGTATATATTCAAATCAAAACAATTAATAAGAGATGGTTTTTTATTTTTTAACAAAGCAATAATGTATTATTTTTGTGCAATGGATAAGAAAATATTTCGTTTGGCCCTGCCCAATATAATATCTAACATCACAGTACCTCTGCTGGGGATGATAGATATAGCTATTGCTGGACACCTTGGGTCGGCAATATATATAGGCGCTATTGCTTTGGGTGGCAATATCTTTAACATGGTGTATTGGAACTTTGGTTTCCTGAGAATGAGTACAAGTGGCTTTACAGCACAAGCTTATGGTGCACGGAACTTTGGCGAAGCCATGAATGTGCTTATACGATCTTTGATTGTTGCGTTGAGTTTTGGACTACTAATACTGCTTTTGCAAGCACCAATAGAAAAAATTGCTATTAGTTTTATAAAGTCGGGCCCAGATACTATTGAAAATGTAAAATACTATTTCAGAATATCTATTTGGAGCGCTCCAGCAGTGCTAAGCATGTTTGCCTTTAATGGTTGGTTTATTGGAATGCAAAATGCTAAAACACCCATGGTAATAGCCATTATAAATAATGCTTTGAATATTATATTGAGTTTTATTTTTGTGTATGGCTTTGATATGAAAATAAAAGGAATTGCTTTGGGAACTATGCTTTCGCAGGTTATAACATTAGCAATATCCATAGGATTTTGGATTCGCTACTATGGTAGAATGCTTAAATATATAAACCTGAAAACAATACTGGATGGAACTGCACTAAAATCTTTCCTGAAAGTAAATAGCGATACTTTTATTCGCACGTTTATGCTAACATTGGTAACAACATTTTTCACATTCGCATCGTCTGCAATGGGCGACACCATATTGGCAGTAAATGCTCTATTGATGCAGTTTTTTATGCTTTTCTCCTACTTTATGGACGGATTTGCTTATGCTGGCGAGGCTCTTACGGGACGATATGTGGGTGCAAAAAACAATTTACTGCTACGATACATGATTAAACGTCTTTTCTTTTGGGGCTTTGCAGTAAGCGCGATATCAGCGCTAATATACACGCTCTTCCCTTATCAAATATTGCAAATTCTTACAGACAATGTAGAGGTAATTGAAGCAGCACGAGGCTTTACGTTTTGGGTAATTTTAATTCCCATAACTGGGTTTGCAGCCTTCTTATGGGACGGAATTTTTATTGGCGCTACTGCTTCTAAAGAGATGCGAAATGCCATGATACTATCGGCAATTAGCTTTTTTGTCTGTTACTATTTCACAAAATCGTTCTTGGGCAACAATGCTCTGTGGTTCTCATTTATTGTTTATCTAACGGTGAGGGGTATTATTCAAACACTGTGGGCTAAGAAGGCTTTGAATTTTGAGCCATTGGGAGATAAGAGTTGAGAATAAAGAGGCAACTTCTTGATTTGCAGACTGTATGAACAAGTTGCGATTTATCCTTATTAAATAACAGCAGCCTGTACACATTAGCGAATATTCTCCTCTTTAAATTCCTCTACTTACGCAGCACACCCCAATGAAATGTATTTTTTAATTTCATGGGGCAGTCCAATTGCAAATTGACGCGAGCGGAAAGTAGAGTGAGTATGTGATTACTGCAAAGATGCTCCAACTTTCATGACATACAACTCAAATCCTTCGGTGGTGGATTTGACTTTTATATCATATTCTTCTAATCCTTCTTTAATGGATTTGAATTTCATGTCATATTCTTCTAATCTTTCGTGGTGGATTTGACTTTTATGACATAATCTTCCAGTCCTCACACGAAGGATTGGAAGATTATGACTTAATTATTGAATCCTTACACCTGAGATTTGACTTTTAAATCATAAAGTTGCATTATACTTAAATTAAGATTAGCCTAATTTGGAACAAAAAACTCTATTTAATAAGATGTTAGTATAGCTATTGTCGTTTTTTTCAGAAAGAATATTCTTTTAAAAACATACTGTTTTACTACTGATACATTCAATCCAATATATCTATCTCAGTATCAAATGCTGGAAGTTTTGAGTACATTACAAAAAGAAAAAGAGTCCAACTAACTGATTTTAGTAGTTGAACTCTTAATCTGGAATTAGGGATTAATCCTCACATGATTATTTAAACACTCCCTATT
>CAZBVD010000203.1:0-3781 GCA_964495235.1 uncultured Dysgonomonadaceae bacterium
ATATTATTCAATTTTGAAATTAAATAAAAGTAATTATGGATACAACAATCAATCAGCGCATTAAGCATATTGCCGATAAACTATGCGATGGAAACGTGTCTGAGTTGGCAAGACTTTCAGGTGTAAACCAACCTGCCCTTAGAGATGTTGTTGGCACAAGACAAGTTGAGCCACGTTTTGAGACACTTGGCAAGATTGCAGATTCATCTTCATTGAATATCAATGCCGAATGGTTGCTTACCGGTAAAGGAGAGATGCAAAAAACAGAAATAGATATATTGCATAATCCACCCTATAGAGATATCGGCAAGGGTGTAATACCTATCTACGATATAAATGCTGCCGCCAACCTGCAAACCCTTTTTGCAAATGATAATGCGCAACTTGTATTAGATAATCTTAGAATACCCAATGCACCTCATTGCGACGGAGCAATATATGTGCGGGGCGATAGTATGTATCCGGATCTTCAAAGTGGTGATATTGTTGCCTTTAAACAGCTGAACAGCATGTCTAATATTATAGAGGGACAGATATATATTATAGATTTTCATGTTGAAGGAGATGATTTTCTGGTTATTAAAAGTGTGGAGTGGGAAGAGGAGAATGCCACCCTGCGCCTTATTAGCGCTAATAAAGATCATAAAGATAGGATTATACCAGTGAGTGCTGTGCGGGCTATTGCGCTTGTTAAAATCACTGTAAGAGTTAATTCGTTGGCTTAATGAGAGCTCCGCTCTAGTGAAAGGTGAGCAGTGAGCAGCGAACAGTGTGAAAAGTGGAGAGTTAAGATTTAAGAGTTGATATTTGCAGGGCGAAGGGTAGCGCTAATCACTTGCTTGTATGTATGATTTGATTTAATGATTGCTATAATAATGTAATTTGAACCTAACTCCTTCCTCAATAGTTATAATTATCAACCCCTAAAAACATACAAATATGTGCTTTACAATTTCGGTAACCAGCGACAAAACAAAAAAAGCTATTTTTGATTACCTCAATTCAAATGAAGGGGTGCAAATGCATGTCAATTTTGATGATTTTGAAGAGAAACACCTCGTTAGCGGATTTGCTCATCCAGAACTACCAATTGTAAAACAAGGTAGTATTGAACTTGGCGAGTGGGGACTTGTTCCTTCTTTTGTAGTAAGAGAAGATCAGGCAAAAGATATTCAGAATAAAACACTGAATGCGAGGGCCGACACCATTTATGAAAGAAAATCATATAAAAACGCAATTGTAAGCCAGCGCTGTGTGCTTGTGGTAGATGGGTTCTTTGAATGGAGACATGCGCCCACTCAAAAAATACCCTATTATATTTATCCCAAAGATGAAACTGTGTTTTATTTAGGATGTATTTATAATAACTGGACGGATAAAGAAACTGGCGAAATAAAAGATACCTTTAGCATTATCACAACCGAGGCTAATGCACTAATGGAGTTTATTCATAACAATAAAAAGAGAATGCCTTTGATATTGAATAAAAGCGACATTGCAACGTGGATAAACCCACAATCAACTCCCAACATGGTGAACCACTTGATGAAAGCATATGATGAAAACCTTATGAGCGCACACAGTATAAGCAAAGATGCAAGCTACGCCAATAGAAACAGAAACTACCCCGAAATAAAAGATGCTGTGGAGTATCATGAGAAAACTCAATCTGATTTATTTGATTAATTAATAGTTGCCATTATTAACCCGCATATTCACCATATTTTTAATTTACACAAATTATCTAGCTTGTATTCAATAATATACTAAATGTTTTCAATCTTGATGTGGATGCTCATTTTGGCTATGTTCGTTTTTATCTTTATGCATCTGCTTTGTTGCAAACTCCTTGAAATAGTGGCCTATATTGGCGGAGTTCGATGCCTAGCATCTACATAAAGCTAAAAACGTGAATTATGCGGGTTAAGGCCCTTGTGTATCTATTTTTAAGAAAGCACCCCTGAAATTTAACAGAGATATTCTCTATATTTGCACACATGAAACAGATTTATAAATCGGAAAGTTTAGAACTATACACCCCCCAGTTATCAAGCTTAGAGCTTGCTTTTGTGGGTGGAGTTGTTGCAGGGTTTCCTTCTCCTGCCGATGATTTTGTGTATGAAAGCATCGATTTAAATAAGATGATTATAAAGCATCCCGATGCCACTTTTTATGCTCGAGTTAAAGGTCAGTCAATGGTGTCGGATTTTATGGAAGATGATTTACTGGTTATCGATAGAAGCATAGAATGGTCTGACAATAAAATTGCGCTCTGTTATGTAAACAATGAATTCACCCTCAAGAGATTGAAGATAGAAGACAACAGGTGTTATCTCATACCCTCAAACAGTGAATTCCCCGTGATAGAGGTTGACAATGAAAATGAAGTTATTGTTTGGGGCATTGTAACTTACTCTATAAAAAAACACTAGAAAATGTATTCCCTCATTGATTGCAATAATTTTTATGCATCGTGCGAGCGGGTTTTCAATCCGTCGTTGCGCAATAAGCCCATTGTAGTTTTAAGCAACAACGATGGGTGTGTAATAGCACGTAGCAATGAGGCCAAGGAATTGAATATCCCCATGGGGGCAGTTGCTTTTCAGTATCAGCATGTTTTTCGTAAACACGGAGTGAAAGTATTTTCTTCAAACTTTCATTTGTATGGCGATATGAGCCGTAGGGTTATGAATATTTTGAGCACATACAGTCCAGTGTCCGAAATATATTCAATTGATGAATGTTTTCTTTCTCTTCACGGTATAAATGTAGATTATTATGAATACGGACTGGATATGAAGCGAAAGGTGGAGAAGTGGACTGGCATCCCCATAAGTATTGGCACAGCACCCACCAAAGCTTTAGCAAAAGTAGCCAACAGAATTGCAAAGAAATTCCCAGAGATAACCCGTGGTTCATACGTAATAGACAGTGAAGAAAAAAGGGTGAAAGCGCTTAAGTGGTTGCCAATAGAAGATGTGTGGGGTGTGGGCCGACAAAATGCGCAAAAGCTTTATGCTCGAGGCGTAAAAAATGCCTATGATTTTACATTGCTACCCGAAAGCTGGGTGTTGAAAAACATGACTATTGTAGGACTCAGACTTCAGAGAGATCTAAAAGGAATACCTTCAATTGAAATGGAAGAAATAGAAAAGAAACAAAGCATTGCCACTACCCGAAGCTTTGATGTGGATGTTGATACCTTTGACGAACTAAAAGAAAGATTAACAGCCTATACAACAGCGGCTGCCGAAAAACTGCGTGCTCAAAAATCGCTCTGTCATGTAATGAGTTTATTTGTAGAAACAAATAGATTTAAAGAAACAGAAGAATATTACTACAAATCAATACAGCTAAAACTACCTTTTGCAACTTCATCTACAATAGAGATGGTAAAGTTTGCAATGATGGGTTTGAAACATATTTATAGACCAAATTTACATTACAAAAAAGCAGGGGTAATACTCTCAAAATTTGTAGATGCCGACTGTTACCAACCTTCTCTTTTTTTCAACTCCGATGCCCGACATAAAGAATTGATGAAGGTGATGGATAAAATTAATGCAAAAAACAGCAATTCAGTACGGTTAGCAAGCATGGACAAAGAAACGTTTAAGATGCGTCAAGAGCACTTATCGCCTGCCTATACCACCAATATTAATGATGTTCTTTTGGTGAAAGTGGGGTAGAGGATAGTTAATTATTAATTATTAATGGTTAATTATTAATTGTTAATTGGTTAATCGCTAACTACTCAATAATGAGTGAGCAGTGAATAGTG
>CAZBVD010000204.1:0-3771 GCA_964495235.1 uncultured Dysgonomonadaceae bacterium
AATAATGCCTGAACTAAAAGAGGCGGAATTTAAAATTGCATGCGATGTAAACAATCCTTTCTCAGGACCAAATGGCGCTGCTTATATATTTGCCAAACAAAAAGGTGCAGATAAGCAGATGGTAAAAGATTTGGATAATGGAATGGAAAGCTTCAGAAAACTAATTGAAAAAGAAAATAAAATAGACCTAAACGCCATACCTGGCACAGGTGCTGCAGGAGGATTGGGTGGAGGATTTATTGCTTTCTTAAATGCTCAACTGAAGCCTGGCATTGAAATGGTTTTGAATGCAATAAACTTTGAAAAATATTTGCAAAATGCTGATTTGGTTATTACAGGCGAAGGGAAACTAGACAAACAAACAGCAATGGGCAAAGCTGCAAGCGGCATTCTCGATGCTGCAAAAAAACACAATATACCTGTAATAGCAATTGGTGGAAGTATAGAAGATATTGAAATTCTTATAGAGCGAGGATTCGCCTCTCTATTTTCAATTTTGTCTGTCCCAACATCGACAGAAGAAGCCATGAAAAAAGAAAATGCTAAGAAAAACATTACCCAAACTATCGAGCAGATAATAAGAACAATTAAGCAGTTTCAGAAATAGAAACACTACTCCATCATAAAATGCATCTGAGGTTGATGCTCTGGAAAAACACCTTTAAAAAGCCCTTGCTTATCTGAAGTATGGTATCCTAACAAGCCTTGCGCTAAATCATATATCGTTAGTTGAAGATGAATAGCCTGCTTTACATCGGAGTGGGTTACATAACCATTATCGATAGATAAGAATAGATTGTTTTTAGCAAGTATGCCATCCGTTACTTCCACAGAAAAAGACCTGTCTGTATATTTTTTTGCAAACAATTCAAGCAAGAATCGTGCATCAATAATACGTGCCATGCCTGTAAGACTTTTCTTAGCCGGATAATCATAACCCGCAGTCTCTTCTATAACTACTCTAAAGTCATCATATGTTTTCTGTACAGTCATCTCCCGATCTCTAAACAGACTATCGAACTCTTTATATGCTGCGAGCAAATCATTGGAATGTTTTTTCACCAATTCCTCAAGCGAGAGCATATCTGCCCCCCCATCAAAAGTCTGTGCATATCCATATTTATCATAAAAGTTCAACAACCACTCCTCCTCAGGCACTAAAAGAGAAAGAGGAGTATTCCTTTCCTCTAATTCGTGAAACGCCCTTTTCAGTAATGCAGCCATATACCCTTTCTTGCGGGCTTCAGGAAGTGTGCAAGCACCAGAAATGTAAGCTATCGGTATTTCGGTATCGCAATAAGTAAAATTGTAATGTAAAAGTTGTAACGATGCTACAGCTTTCCCTCCATCGAAATACGCCAAGGTATTTTCATTCTTGTACCTTTCTCTAAAATAGATGTCAAAGTAAGGCTGTGAGTCTCCAAAACACACCCTCCACATTTCAAGAATTTGATGCTGAGTATCAGGAGTGATAAAATCTATCATTTTATATTCTTCTCTTTTACAATATATTTCTCCAATAATATATCGGGGCGATAAGACATTTTTGCTTTACGAAGAGAAGGATAGCCCATATCTTCTTCGCGGTTTATATAAGTAAATTCAGAAGCTTCATTCAACACAAACTGTTGATTAATTATAGGATAAGCACCTTGTATATCAGCAAAAGCTTTCTCTACATGCACAATAAAAGTATCCTCGTTGAGTCGAGCTCCTATTGAGAAGGCAATAATTTCACCATCAACCTCTATAGCACCACCTCTCAACTCCATTGCTTCAAAATTATCTAAATACAGTGAGGTGGTTTTAAAATCTAAATCAAGTGATTCGTCAGATGACTCTCTGTTTAAATCATACCATTTCTGAAGCATTTCTTTACACCTAGCAGTCTCACTCGGACTTTTTGTAATTGAAATATACTTCCAGTCAGTGTGCTGAGCATTAAAACGATTGATATGATTGCGCTTACTTTGAAGTCTCTTCCCTGAAAGATTTATCAATTTCTCGGATGTATAGATATAATCATACAGTGCACGTTGTCTTGTAAACTCAAACCTATTAGGCATTGCTCTTTCAATCTCCTCCTTCATCGCCTTTGTCACACCCGACATTTCAAACTTTATGGGACAGCCACACTCATCTACTAAAGATTCTATAGCTGAAGAAAGATCACCTTTGCCAAAAGGTGTCAAGTAAGAGCAACCACCTCGATCGCTTGTAAATTTAATAAGGAGGTAGTCTCGCCAAACGGCGTATTTTGTTTTGTATTTGTGTGCCCAACCATACAAGTTAGAGAAGCAACTTTCTGATGCGCGGTAAGGGTTATTTGTAAGGAATTTATCTATTATTTCTTTATCTTGTAATTCAATATCTCTGAATTCTATCATAAATGTTATATTAATTAATAAGAAGTTTGTGCAATATTAAACTCAAAATATTGCAACTCTTTGCATAAAATATCTTCATTTGAAAATAAAACATCAAAGAAACAACAACTATTGAAGGGCGAATGTTTAAAAAACTCAGTAAATTAAAAACTTTTAAAGCCCATTATTTTTCTAACATCTGCAATAGTTTTCGAGGCATTTTCGCGAGCTTTCTCTGCGCCTTCAGTTACAACTCTTCGAAGATAGTCGTCATCTTTCTCTAATTCTAATATACGCTCGCGAATAGGTGTGGTCACAGCAATGATGTCAGCAGCCAACTGCTTCTTCATATCACCATAGCGCATTTCGCAGTTATTCCACTTGTCCTCATAATGAGCAACTACCTCGTTGGTAGATACTACACGCATTATGGTAAATAGATTTTCTATATAATCTGGTTTCACCGAGTTTGGTTCTTTAGGCCCAGAGTCAGTAAGTGCACGCTTAACTTTTCTCTCAATCTCTTTGGCACTATCTGAGAGGAAAATACAATTTCCTTCGGATTTGCCCATTTTACCGCTTCCATCTAAGCCTGGTATCTTTATCAGCTCTTCGCCAAAGTTGTATGCAACAGGCTCTTTGAAATATTCTACTCCATAGAAGTTATTGAAGCGACGCGCAAAACGACGGGTCATCTCTAAATGTTGTTCTTGATCTTTTCCAACGGGAACTTTGTCTGCATTATGCATCAAAATATCGGCTGCCATCAATGAAGGATAGGTCAAAAGTCCTGCATTTACATTTTCAGGCTGCTTACGTGCTTTATCTTTAAAAGATGCAGTTTTGGCTAACTCTCCCATATATACATGCATGTTTAAATAGAGATAAAGCTCGGCCACTTGAGGAACATCACTTTGAACATATATAACTGATTTTTCGGGATCGATTCCCGCTGCAAGGTAGTCCACCAAAACGTTTTTCACGTTTCCATGCAACAGGGCTGGGTCGGGGTGTGTAGTAAGCGAATGTAAATCTGCAATAAAGAAGTAGCAGTTATTTTCGTTCTGCATTTTTATAAAGTTGCGCAGAGCGCCATAATAATTTCCTAAATGTAAATTCCCTGTCGATCTAATTCCACTAAGTACTGTATCCATATTTTTTATATTTTTTGAAGTCACAAAGATAACAAAGAATTGGTTAGATGTAAAGTCTATTTCTTCAATTTTAATTTTTTCTATTCACACTTTTTCAGCCTTGCGCAAGACTAACTTAGAACCGATTTAAATAACTCAAATTAGAGAAAAATTTCCGCAAACAATTCTTTTTTGTTGTTTAAAAAAGCTATTTTTGTATTCAATCTAAATGAATGCCTTAAATATGCGCTAGTTTACAACTATGAAACATT
>CAZBVD010000205.1:0-3718 GCA_964495235.1 uncultured Dysgonomonadaceae bacterium
AACGCATAAAAGAGTTACTGCAAGAGTTGAAAGATGAATACTCACTACAAGATATCCGACCCTATTCACCAAGTCATCAAGAAATACTAAAGATCTACGAAGAGGGTGTTTTTCAAAACCCTTGGGCAAATTACGATGTATTGAGCCAAGATGAAGTGAAGAAGATACGCAACTCAAACAATCTAAAGAAAAGCGATATTACTCGTTACAAGTTATGGCTAGAGCAGGGATATCTCTCTCCATATACAGGCAGAGTCATCCCTTTGAGCCGATTGTTTACCGAAGACTATCAAATAGAACATATTATACCACAGGCACGTTTTTTTGACAACTCTTTGGGCAACAAAGTTATTTGTGAAAGCGAAATAAACCCATCGCCCTATAAGGGAGATCAAACAGCTATGGAGTTTATTAAAAGAATGGGAGGATCGATAGTACAGTTGAACAACGGAAGAGGTACGATGAAAGTATTTAAACAAAAAGAATATGAAGAGCACTGCAAAAACTATTTCCGTCAAAACAGAAGAAAACTAGAACTGCTGTTAACCGAAGATATTCCAGAGCGGTTTTCCGACCGTCAATTAAATGATTCGCGCTATATAAGCCGCTTTGTGAAAGGATTGCTTAGCAACATTGTGCGAGAAGAGAATGAAAGAGAGGCCACCTCTAAAGCATTGCTAACAATGCCTGGTGCGGTTACTGCCAAGTTGAAGAATGATTGGGGGCTGAATGATAAATGGAATGAATTGATAGCACCTCGATTTATACGTTTAAATGAGATGACCAATTCAAGTGATTTTGGTTTTTGGGATAATAGTATCAATGCTTTTAGAACGCAAGTACCCGATGAAATAGAAAAAAGTGGTTTTAACAAAAAACGAATAGACCATCGTCATCATGCCATGGATGCCCTTACTGTAGCATGTTGTACTAGAGAACATGTGCAATATTTAAATACATTAAGCGCTGGAAAGGACAAATATGATTTGCGAGAAAAGTTGTTAATTAAGAACGAACATGGACACTACACTAAAACATTCCAATTGCCATGGTCAAGCTTTCCTGTAGATGCTAAAAACTCACTAGAGAAGGCTATTATTAGCTTTAAGCAAAACTTGCGAGTAATAAACAAAGCCAATAATAAAACGTGGCAGTGGGTATCGGATAAAAACGGAGGCTTTAAAAAAGAATTGGTAAAACAAACCAAAGGCGAAAACTGGGCAATACGCAAATCGTTACACAAAGAAACTGTGTCAGGCGCAGTGCAAATAAAACGGATAAAAAAAGGAACAGCCTCTTTAAATTATTATTTAGATAGGCCAGACCTTATTGTGGATAAGCAAATAAAAGAAAAGGTGAATTATTTGCATAAGACATTTTTGGGGGATGTAGATAAGATAAAGAAGCATCTTAGAGAACACCCTCTTAAAATAGATAAAAAGAAAATAGATAAAATTGAAGTGTATGAGTGGACCGAGGGGGCTACAGCTACACGCACACCTTTGTCTGATAGTTTCACTAGAAAACAATTAGATTCTATAACCGATACAGGAATACAAAGAATTCTAAACAACCATGTGAAGAACTATCTTGATGATAAAGGCAAAGAGCAATTTAACCTTGCTTTTAGCCAAGAAGGGATAGAAGAGATGAATGCTAATATTGTGGAGTTGAATAACGGTAAAAGACACAAACCCATCCGCAATGTTAGGATATATGAAGTAGGCAAAAAGTTTGCAGTATCTGATAATAAAAATAGTGCAAAGTCAACCAAGTATGTGGAAGCAGCCAAAGGAACTAATCTGTTCTTTGCTATATATTGGGACGAAGAGAAACAGAAACGTGTGTTTGAAACAATACCATTTAATGAGGTAGTGGAGCATCAAAAACAGCGTGCAATGCTTAGCAAAGAGGTGATGAAAGCCACCCCATATATCCCTGTAAAACCTGCACTTGGACAATTTATGTTTTCGCTGTCGCCCAACGATTTAGTTTTTGTACCTACAGATGAAGAGATAGCAAACCCAAGCTTTGTTGATATAAGAAATCTAACCAATGAACAGGTGTCAAGAATTTATAAGATGGTGAGTTCAACTGGAAATGAATGTCATTTTGTTCCAGCTAATGTTGCGACTCCAATTTACAACAAATTTGAATTCTCTCTTTTAAATAAAGTTGGTAGAGCTTTGGAAGGAACTATGATTAAAGATTCTTGCTGGAAATTGCAAGTAGATAGATTAGGGAATATTTTAAACTTGATAAAATGATGTGACATGATTAAAAAAACCCTATACTTTGGCAATCCTGCTTATCTTTCAGTAAAAAATAGACAATTGGTAATACGGCTGCCAGAAGTAGAAAAAAATGAAACATTGCCCAACAGTTTCAAGGCAAAAGCTGTAAAAACAATTCCTATAGAAGATATAGGTGTGGTGGTGCTAGACAACAGCCAAACAACATTAACCCATGGATTAATAGAAAAGTTGTTGGAGAATAACTGTGCAATAATTACTTGCAACAGCAGACACATGCCTTACGGGCTGATGCTACCGCTAGCAGGCAACACAACGCAAACAGAACGGTTCAGACATCAAATTGACGCTTCGCTTCCACTAAAAAAACAGCTTTGGCAACAAACTGTGGAGGCAAAAATTAATAACCAGGCTCATTTGTTAGCTGCAACTACAAGCGTTGTGGTAAAGAATATGCGTAAGTGGCAAATGGATGTAAAAAGTGGCGACCCCGATAACTATGAAGCACGAGCAGCAGTATATTATTGGGCAAACATTTTTCCTCATATCGAGGGGTTTGTTAGACAAAGAGAAGGGCAGCCACCCAACAATTTGCTCAACTATGGCTATGCTGTTTTACGTGCTGTTGTTGCGCGATCATTAGTAGCCAGTGGTCTGTTGCCTACACTGGGTATTCATCATCGCAACAAATATAATGCCTATTGCTTGGCCGATGATATTATGGAGCCTTACCGCCCGTTTGTAGATAAAGTAGTGATAGAGATAATGCAAAGCTCGGCAGATATTTCAGAGATAACCAAAGAACACAAAGGTCAGCTGCTTAATATTCCTGTTTTGGATGTAATTATCAATAATAAAAGAAGCCCGCTTATGATTGCTGTGCAACAAACAACTGCATCGTTGGCACAGTGTTTTATGGGCGAAATTAGAAAAATAAAGTATCCCTCTTTTGAGCAATGATGCAACGTTTAAATGAATATAGAGTTATGTGGGTGTTTGTCTTTTTTGATTTGCCAACAGAAACAAAAAAAGAGAAGAAAAACTATGCAACATTTCGCAAGAAACTTCTGAATGATGGTTTTACTATGTTTCAGTTTTCTATTTATTTGCGCCATTGTGCCAGTAGAGAGAATGCGCAAGTACATATCAATAGAGTAAAAAACAATCTGCCGCCCAACGGACATGTAGGGGTGTTGTGCATAACCGACAAACAGTTTGGTAGCATGGAGTTGTTTAGAGGTAAAAAAGAGGAGGAAGTGAAAACTCCCTATCAGCAACTTGAACTGTTTTAGAGAACTACTACATAATTAAGAACAAAAATCCCGCCACAACAGCGGGATTTTTACATCAAAACAACTTCATTTTTGAATCCTAATTTCGTTGATATTCTTTTGATTAATAGCAAGATGTGTACATCCTGTTGTTTCGAATATCAAAGATATAAACATTTGAAAGCAATTCACAAC
>CAZBVD010000206.1:0-3708 GCA_964495235.1 uncultured Dysgonomonadaceae bacterium
AAAAAAGAGCAAATAATATATATACTTTCTCATCCGTAAAGATTCTAGATTTTATGCCATATCATTAATACAAAGTAAACTAATACTATACTGTATTCTTCTACTTTGACATAAATACAAAACTAGTAATTTTTTTCGTTAATGAAGGACTAAAATTATTATTGTGTTGATGAAATATGCACACTTCTAAATAAAAAAGAGAAAGTAGATAGTTAAACATATAGCACGAAGCAACTTTAAAGATAAAAATCACAAAAAGTCTGCTTTTTGTGATTCTATTTATTTTCAATCAGTCAATTTGTTATTATTTAGCTTTATCAAAGTTTTTTATAATTGACACCGTGTTTTGAATATTTGCTTTTGAGGATGCTCCAAATAAAATAGACTCAACATTAGGCAACCCAGCTACATACTCTAAAGCTTCTTTGGCAGGAATTGCACCACCGCCCAAAACCTGCATAGCAACAACACGAACTTTCCTGTCTTTTAGCGTGTTTTCATAAAGCTCTTTACCTCCCGACATTCTAAAGTTAACTTTATTGATAGAAGTGCAAATAATTGGATTCTTTATACCAACACTTTCCAAAGCGTCTAGTAATTTGGGCATATTCATTGTAATAAAACCAGGTTCTGCATTATACTTCTTAACTATATAATCATAATAAGCTTTCAATATATCATTCATACCTAAGCCTAATAATAAATCGGTAATAACATTTTGCAAAAATATAACTGGAGTATCAATTCCTTTAAACATTTTCATCTCTGCATCTATCAACAACTCCATTATTGAGAGGTAGTCTTTAGAAATAACTGCCAAACCTCCTTTAAACATCGATCCAAAAAAATTACCTGGCACATATTGTTTAATAGTACCTTGAATTCCTAGCTCAGTCATTGCATTGGCATATTTATGAGCATAAGGCATGCATGGGTGAATTTTGAACCCTTTATATTTTTCTGGATTTGCTCTTATAACATCGCAAATCTGCGCAATTCTATCATGCGTTGTACACATAAAAGTATTAACCCCTGCTTCAATAGCGTAGTCCAATGTTTTAATGATGGCAGCATCATCTTTAAACTTTATTGCTTGTGCTCTCGATTTCTCGTCGGAAATATGATTAACCGCAAAAAACTGATTGTCTCCATATAAAATTCTTTCCATCATTTGATATACTCTTTTGAATTGTTTCTAATTATTGAAATAGCCTTATCTGTTTGTAAAGCACTCTTAAAAGTATTAATATTATTAGGCACCATACCCATTACAGCTCTTATAAAGTAATCAACCTGTGCTGAATACTCTTCGCCTCTTAAATAAAAATCAACCTGATTGGTAAGATCTGTAACATATTTTACATTCCAACCTTTTGTATAGCCTGAAGGACAATTGTCATCATTAAAGTACACTTTTAATTCGCTAGCATCAGAAATAATTTTTCCTTTAGTTCCAATAATAGTAATAGAAGTCGACATTTTCCTGTAAGTTTCATCACTCCAGTTCACTGAAAGCACTCCCGAAATATTATTTGACAACTCTAGAATTGAGTAAACAGCATCATCTACATTACTAGAATAAATTGACTTAATTGTAGAGCCTCTTGCAGCTACAACAGGAGAAAGCAAATCATTAATTAAATCAATAACATGCGATGCATAATCCATCAAACAGCCTCCACCTTCAGAAGGCTTGGAGCGCCATGTGTCTTGTTTCTTTTTTAAAACTACTGGGCCATAAGCCTCGCCAGTAAAATGATAAATATCGCCCAAAAAGCCCCCATCTACAATTCTCTTGACCTCTTGAAAAGTGCCCAGAAACTTATTGTGATAACCAACCTGATTGGTTAGATTATGTGTTTCTGCCAAAGCTACCAGTTCTTCACCCTCATCAGTAGATAAACAAAAAGGTTTTTCGGCAAATACATGAATATTTTTCTCAAGCAAGGTTTTTATAATTTCATAATGTAGTCGAGTAGGAACAGCTACAAAAACAGCATCAGGCTTTTCTTCTTCAATCATTTTAATATAATCGGTATAACAACTGAATTTTGTATATTTCTGAAGCAATCCTAATACTATTTTTGAAGAATCTGATACCCCAACAAGTTCAACATCGGGATGAGCACCAAGTATTGATAAATGGGAAATCCCCATTTTTCCAGCACCTATTAAAGCAGCTTTAATCATAACTAATCATTTTTTTGTTTTTATATGTGTAATATGTAAAAACACATCACGTAAAAATTTCAACTGATTTCCTGTATTCCTGCGGAATATTTCAGGCCTTAAAAATATTCTTACTAACCACTCTAACCGTAAATCTATCCATATCTTAGCAGGCCTTTTACTATTTCCTGCATACCAATCAAAGACATTTCCAATAGTACTGATAATTCTAGCATTAACTAAATCTCTATGTTCATAAGCCCATTTCTCTTGTTTGGGAGCTGTCATGCCAACAAATAGAATATCTGGCTCAAAACTATTAATGGCTTCTACCATTAAGTTATTGTCTTCTTTAGAGAACTCTGTTTTAAATGGAGGAGAATAGTTGTCAACTATAACAAAAGGGAATTCTTTTTTTACTCTCTCCTCAATCTTCTTAAGGGTTTCGTTTGTGGAACCAAGAAAAAACACTTTCCACTTACTTTTATTTGCAAGATCTATTAGATAGTCAAAGCAGTCTTGACCACATATTTTCTTGATATCTTTTCCATGAATTAGAAGTGACCCCAGAGCAATACCAATACCATCTAAAATCAAAAAATCAGTTTTCTTTAACGCTACCTCAAACTGTTTATCATTTAAAGCCAAGCCATAAGAGTTAGGACTTATTGTATTAATCAAAACCTTATCTATATCGGGATCTAATACATCTAAAGATGCTGAAAAAACATCATACCCAAGCACATTTGTCGTCTCAGCTAGTTTTACTTTTGGTTTCATCATCTTTTAAAATTGGTTTAAAATTAAAGCCTAATTTTCAACTTTAATAAAACATTGGGTACAAGTTGTGAATGCAAACATGTACAAAACATATTTTACATAGCATTGCTATAAGTATCTTTACCGAAAACAGTTAAATATATTATCTTCAAATCCCAGAAGAAATCCCAGTTTTTTAAATACTCCATATCATAATCAACTCTTTTCTCCATTTTCCACAGCTCATCAGTCAATCCTCTGTATCCATTAACTTGAGCCCATCCTGTAACACCAGGCTTAACATAATGCCTCACCTTGTAATGACCTATTAACTCCGAATATTGATCAGTGTGTTTAAGCATGTGTGGACGTGGCCCCACAACAGACATATCACCAAACAGCACATTAAAAAACTGAGGCAACTCATCTATATTGTATTTGCGCAATATTGCTCCAATTCTACTAATACGTGAATCGTTTGCCTGAGCCTGTTTACTATCAGCATCATTATTCACCTGCATGGTGCGAAATTTAAGACAATTAAAAACCTCATTATCAATCCCTGTACGAAGTTGTCGAAAAAAAACTGGCCCTTTAGAGTCTATCTTTATTAGAATGGCAATTAAAGGGAATAACCAAATTAACAACAACAAAATAACAAGCGATGAAAATACAATATCGAATAGTCGTTTTATCAATCTATTAGAGAAGTTATCTAATGGTATTTCTTGTGGATTATATACTGTCAAAGAGTTTACAAAGTCTGCATCATTCACTCGT
>CAZBVD010000207.1:0-3699 GCA_964495235.1 uncultured Dysgonomonadaceae bacterium
TACCAATTATATAGTTTAGTAGTTTTATTCCCATAAAGCTTCAATTCATGATCATGTACTGAGTCACTTATTGTTTGAAATTTACACTTAAATATATTTTTTGCCGACCAACGTTTAAGACAATGATAAAAATAACTATACCAACTAGTTGGAAAAACATTATGAAAAGTGTAAACTGACCTCTTACCAGCTATCCATGCACACATTGACATTCCCCACATGGAACCATGAGAGTGAATATGAACAACATCGAAACTTTCTTCTTTCAGAAATTTTACAAACTGTCGATAATACTTCAAGCGAGCTAAATAGTTTTTTAGTCGAGGAAAAGGTTTATGTAAAACTTTATAACCTGCGCGCTTAAAGTAAGGAGCATATTCACCCAAACTCAGAGCTCCAGCCACTACAGTAAGTTCACACCCTTTTGCTTGAAATACTGGGGCGGCATCTACATACATTATCTCAGCACCTGAAAACTTAAGTTCGTGAAGCATATGTATTATTTTCATAATCAATTTTTTTATCAGATATATTTTTCAATTAAAACCAAAGATCTCACTCGACAACTATCTTTTATCAGGAATTCAGAAAATGAAATAGGAAATGTTTCAGCAATCCACAAAAGATTAAACCAATCATTAGCATCAAAAAAACTTTAGATGATTGTCGAATACTACTCCATCTCTGATTGGAATGATATCTTGATTTAATTATATCGGTTGATGCATCATCATGAATTATTTTCTCATATGAGAAAAAAGTACTTTGCATTAGAAAACTTTTTAATGTCTGTTTTATATAGGCCTCTACATTATATGTTAGAGAACAAATACTTACTAGATGATGCTCTAAACTATCATTTTTAAAATCATTCACAACTTAAACTCAAAAAACTTATCACAAACATGTTTATTTTCTAATTGGATAAATATTAAACAAGTCAAAAAGCATATTTCTCACTCTGTAACTTGCTTTTATCATAAACCTAAAATAGAAGAAAGGTAGAGTTATTCCTATCCATAAAAGATTGAGCCAATCATTAGCATTATAAAACACCTTTATTGATGTGCGAATACCGTCCCATCTCTTAGTCAAGAAATACATACTTATCATATTAGAAAAATAACGAGCTCTAATTTTTTCTGATTTATTTACATCTTCATATTTTTTCAAATAATAATCTACTATATCGTATACCCCCTCACTAAAAACCAATCTTTTATAATCATCTTCAACATGACTAACTGATCCTAAACGAGAGCGATAAACAGATGTATAATCTTCTAAAAACTTAAACTTAGAATGTCTCATAAACCACACCCACATAGGAAAATCTTCTGTGGTCCATGTCTTGTGCTCTTCCGGTTTTATCTCCTCAAAATACTTTCTCACCAAATTGCTTCTCAAACAAACAGTTAAAGCTGCAATAGAGCATTCAGTTAGTAAATCTTCAAGATTATCAACTCTTGCACCATGAATTCCGTCAAAAACACCCTTATCTTCAGAAAACTTTGCGGCTCTTGTGTGAACAAGCCCATAATCAGGATTCGATTCTAAAAACTCTACCTGCTTTTGCACTTTAATTGGATCAATCCAATAATCATCACCAGCACACAAAGCTATATACTCCCCTTTTGCTTTTAAAGTAACATACTTAATTAAATAACTCATACCATATAATGAGTATTTATTTTGCTGTTGAAATATCGGTTTAATTATATGAGGAAAGTTCAACACATATTCTTCTATTATCGCTTTAGTATTATCAGTTGATGCATCATCATGAACAATTATCTCATAAGAGAAAGAAGTTCGTTGCATTAACAAACTTTCTATAGCTTGTCTAATATATTTCTCTTGATTATAAACAAACAAACAAATGCTTACTAAAGGGTTTTTATCCATAGTATTCTGATTATTATTATTTATATCATTCATTATGAATCTCCATTTGCTTTATTTCTCTTCTGTTTATGTAACTGTATTACATCTTTGTATAAATTCATATATTGTTCTGTAGTTTTCTCTACATCGTGCCGCCTCAGTGCAACAGATTTAGCATTAACGCTTAATTTAATTGCTAGCTCATCATTCTCAAAAACACGGTCAATTTGGTGTGCTAACATAGCATAATCACCTGCCGGAAATACCAATGCACTTTCTTCATCTTTCACTATTGATAATACTCCACCAACAGGAGAAACTACTGATGGAGTACCTATTAACATTGCTTCACCTAGAGCATTGGGACTATTTTCTGCAAATGATGCAAGAACAAATGCGTTAGCTTTACAAAACTCATCTATCATTTCTTCTGCTGTGAGGTTATTTAATAAAACTACATTAGGTTTTAAATCTAATCTTTTTATCTCATTTTTTAAATAATTGCCATAATCTTCAGCTTTTAAATATTCATTTATTTTTGATGAGTTTAGGTTAAATGATGAAAGAGGGGCTACAATTTGAATATCTGGATATTTCATCTTTAAAATAGCTGCTGCATGCAAAAGAATATGAAATCCCTTTATTGGATAAGCTGCCGAAGAAATAAAGATTCTATGACGAATACACTTATCAATATTCCATTCTCTTGTAAAAAAAGCAGGACGCAACAATTCTTCACCATGAAAATAATGAGCTGAAGAGTTAAATGCAGTAACTTGAGATTTATCCCAAAGAGTTCGACCAATAAAATACTGGTTAATCTTCAGAATATCCTTTTCAATATCCATGTATTTTCTCCAGTTTCTAAAAGTTCCTTTCACTCCTCCTCTACCAAGCCAGTTTTTTAGAGACATATATTTTTTTAAATTTAAAGTGGATACACTGTGCTTTAAAAATAAATAATAAGGATTTATCAGTCCCTGAATTGAACAAACAATCGGAATATCAGAATCGATATACTTCCGTATCAACCCAAAATTCTTTTCAACACCATGGACGTGAATAACATCAGGTTTAAAATCATAGATAGCCTTTTGATAGCTATTAATAAGATCATTATTTAAATGTGTTTCATTGTCACCAGAGTTAATCGGCAGCGAATAATAAACTATATCCTGAATTTCTTCTTTTTGATATTCTCCATTTAAAACAGGAGCAATAGACCCAAGCTCTATATTTTGTTGTTTATATAAACTATAAAACAATGGAGCTGTCCAAGAAGAGCTTCTAAAAGGACTACCTTTTGCAAAAGGGAAAAAGGGATCAAAAACCGTGTATGTTATCCAAAGAACTCTCATCATATTATTATTAATAAATTATCAACTACGACTTATACTTTAAATGAGTTAACTGCACTTACTACTATATTTACCTCCTCATCAGTAATAACCTGGCTAATGGGTAAACTCAACTCTTCAGCATGTATTTTTTCTGTTACAGGTAGATGCATGTCATTGCATTCTTGGTATGCTTTTTGTTTATGTGGAGGTATAGGATAATGAATTAACGTCTCTATCTCATAGCCTTTCAGGTGCTTCTGTAATTCTTCTCTTTGTTTACATAAGATTGGAAAAAGATGAAACACATGAGCATCCCAATCTTGTACTGTAGGAAGTTTTAGATGCTCATTCTTAATGTTATTAATATAATAATGGGCTACCTCTTTTCTTCTATCATTATCTTGATCTATATATTTAAGCTTCACCCCTAATATTGCTGCCTGTATTTCATCTAATCTGCTGTTTAATCCTTTAT
>CAZBVD010000208.1:0-3692 GCA_964495235.1 uncultured Dysgonomonadaceae bacterium
GGATTTTAAACCCTCAATTAATTACTTACACAGTTTATGAGATACTCCCTAAAAAGGGATAAAAAATTATTGAATCCCTTTTTTCTTTATTTTATACTACTTTAAACCTAAGCTCTATTGAATATTACTTAGCAAAAACTACTCACCACAAAAGGGAGCAACTGTTTAAAACCTAAGCAATGAATTATTTAAATTTATAAGTCCCTTTGTTTAATTGCACTTCAATATAATCTGCTCCTGAACTAATTACTTTGGCAGAAGGTGTAAAGTTCACGCTCTCAATTCCGGGACCTGTGAGTTTTACTGTTGCACCATCACTAATAATAACGCCCTCTTTCTTATTTGCATACACAGTAGCTTTTGCGCTAGAGCTAAAGCCAACATTGTTTGAAAGAAAAGACAAACCATTTTTGACAAAGTAAAATTTCATGTCACTGTTTTCATTTCTAACCAAGCAAAAATCGGCTTCTATACTCATCCCATTGGAAGTGATTTTATTCTCTGTCATTGTTTCTATGATATAATCAGTGAAACCGCCATTAGTCATGGTAGATAAAACAAAATCACTGTTTTCAACTTTACTAAAGCTTGGCTTTGGAGCACTATTGCTAAATGGATACACAATTGTTGTTATCTTCTTTTTATAATTTTCGTCAAAATCATACACAGCCTCTAAACGATTATGTTTAGGATGTTTTGGATAGCTATTAGGATCAGCTCCAAGCACTTTTTCAATAGTAACCTCCTTGGGGGGTGTATGATAGTAGAAACCTACTGAAACATTGTCCACTGAAGGAAAATGATCAATGAGAGCTGTATATTCGGTTTTCGAGAGTACTGTATTTACAGTAGTTTCATTGGCAGGATGAAAGTAGTTTCTAATATCTCTAACCCCCTTTAAAGTAGATACCTCATCAAAGAAAACAAAATAGCCTGGAGTAGTATTGTCTGTGTGTATCAAAAGAGCATTGCGGTTGTGAGAACTATTAAACAACGCCTCCCCTGACGAGCCAACTGCAAAGTCTAATGCATCAGAAGTAAAGCCATCAACAATACCTCCACCCTCTCGTGTGAGATGATTCTTACCGCTAATGGTTAATGTATTGTTTAAATATGCAGGCTCAACAGAAGCTCCCAATCTTCCACCATTAACAAGCAGCCTGTTGCCCAATCCTGAAAGCGAAAGTCCATTCACCTCATTATGAGCATGACCACCGGCTGGAGATTTTATATTATATAGCACCAGTTGTAATCCCTTTGCATCATCTTCTTTATCACGCAAATATGCTCCTCCATCAGGATATATTTTACTGCTGGGAGTTTTTGGGCTAGGCAATGCTGATTTAGGCAAAATATAAGTTATTATATGGCCTACTGCATTTGCCCCATCAAGAGCCCAAGTTGCATAACTTGCTGCCTCAGCATCAAAATTACCTACACGCCTTAGTAACATAGCATTGCCTGCTTTATTAGCTGGAAGCATATCGCCAATTATTGAATATTCTTTTGCTGGATTAAGAGAAGAGCCAAAGGCCCAACGCATAAACTTTTGAAGCCTTTCATTATTATAATATCGCCTATCTATACCCGTAAACTCTAAGACATCCATATAAGCCGATTTAGAAAGGGTGTTATTTCCTCCCACAATTCGTTCCCAAGCATAAGTGTGGGTAATAGTAGTTACACCATCGAGGGCAATTTGCGACATAATTCCGTCAAAGTAGGCGTTGTCAGGTGTTGTTCTAACACCCCTGTAAATATCCCAAGTTCCACGCGTTCCCCTACGGGCATCTACCCAAGAACCATTAATATCTATTTGCGAAACCTTAGAACCAATAACCTGCTCACATTCTGCAATCTGCTCATCAGTGAGGGCATCATAAACAATATCAAGAGCTAATATTGCCCCAAAAAGCGAAGCTGCAGGTGGCACTGTTCCTCCCCAATCTTTGTTATCAATACTGATTTTAGGATACTGATTTTTAATTGCTTCATATACACGATTAGCGTGAACTTGTGAATTTTGCTCATCTAAAATATAAGCAAGAGCAGCTGATCCAGTATATAGTTGTAAGTTCCAAGGAACATCAGTTTGTATTTCTTTATTTGAGCGATTAATTGCATCTTGCTTCATAGACTTCCACGGTTCACTAGATGACTTCTCACGCAATGCAGAAAACATATCCTTTGTTACAATTAAAAAAGGATGACCACTATCTCCTTTATTTGCTAATAAATTTAGATTTTCACCATCAAATTCTGCAGACAAATAGAATGATTTACCTGCTGCAAAGGGCTCTTTTTTTGCAGCCTTACTATTAGTACTTGTTACCATTACTGAAGTTTTATCTCTTAACTCCATTTTTAACTCTGGCCATTTTATACTTTCAACTGATGGATACCATCCCCACAAAGCAGTAGTTGCACCACTTGCTAAGCTACCCTCAGCAACACTAAAAGAAATATAGTTGCCACCAGAAGTTGGTTCTTGAAAACCACTCTCTAAATCATATATTTTACCTCCTTCTGAATTATATGCCCAATTTATATTAGTTTCATCTTGCCCAACAAGTCTTATTTCGGCCAAATTATCTAAAGCTGCAACACCAGTGTTTTTAAGTGTAATGCAAAAAAGAGATCCAAGATGCTTAAACTGAATAGCAATATTTCCGCTCTTAACTTCCGACTTAAAATAAAGAACAACATCTTTGTTTTCTTCTACCTCGCTTAGTGAACTATTAATACCCTCTGGACTTATAGGTAATTTTACTTTAGTAGTATTCTCTACTAATCCGCCTCCACCAATTATCCCGTAAAGTGTGTATGGTAGATCTTTTTCAATGCCCTCGGGTAAAACTATATCAAATGTTGCAATTTTACCATCATCATAAAGATTATTTGCAATAAGAGTAACAGATGATGTTAATGTTACATCATTTTGTAAAAAAGCAAAATCAATTCTATCGCCTACTTGCCAAGTGAGTGCAATAAAATCGTCATCTTGTTTATTTAAACCAACCCTAGAAACTGACTCATTTAATGCATTAATTGATGCAGTAATAGTTAAAACACCTGATACATCTGGTGTTACTTCTGGTAAAATATCACTGCTATTACATTTTGCAAAAAGCAATACTGTAATAACTGCCATAATAGATAATAATGCTTTCCTCATATTCTCGATTTTTTTTAATTTAATAAGAGTATAGATTAATAATAAAAAAGTGCAACAGATCTAATGTATAGATAGCTACATGTTTAATGTAAGAGTAGTTTATAGTTCTTTATTGAACATTCAATTATATCTTTCGTCATAAGTTTCTAAATGCGCACCTGAAAATATTTCATTTACTACAAGATAGCTTCACCCTTTTCTACAAGTAAAATGAATGGTCCCCATTTAACTTTCATTGAATTTTATTTAAGGTTCACAACCCTGATATTTTATATTAAATAAATGCTTTATATATTTTAACAAAACTATATTATTGCATAATATCATCAAACTTAGGCTACCATCATTGCAAAGCAAATATTTTTGCTACTTTTGTATTAGACCAAACTAAGAGCCAAACAATAATGAACAAAAAGAAAAAGATTATTCGTGTTTTATACATCGTTATAGCATTGATTGCCATAGCATCACTATATTTCTATTTTACAATGCCAGAATGGAAAGCGCTCTTCTTTGC
>CAZBVD010000209.1:0-1792 GCA_964495235.1 uncultured Dysgonomonadaceae bacterium
TTTTTCCATTGCAAATCGCCAGGATTTGTGGTGGGGTCAAATGGTTGGCCTTTATCATTGATGGGTACAGGCTTACCATCTATCGTGGTGAAGTTATTATTGATGGCAGCATCTTCAAATCTGAATGTTCCGTCAGCATTAGGTGTGGGCGTTGAGTTTGAACCTACACCAATACCCAATGTGCCATCGGGCTGTTTCACACCCACAGGCAACATCAAATCGTGCGGAAAAAGCGACCTATTCTTCTCGTTCCAAGAGTAAGCCCCCGTTGCCGAAAAATCTGGCAAAAAATAAGTAAACGCAGCCTTCTTCATACTCTGAGCCGCCTTTACATTCTCTTTGGCAATTTTGATGGAGCGGTTGTGCTCTAAAGCCATTTTTCTGCAATCCTCTACATTATATACACTTTGAGCTGTTGCCGAAACAGCCATAAACAGTGTGATATATAAAAATATTTTTCTCATTTTAATTAAATTAGTATAGCAACAGTTGCATATGCAAGCAACTGTCTACAGTAAGTTATATATGTTTCTAGGATAATGTTTTAGGAGTCTAAATTACTGATAACCTTGTTTAAAAGTGTGCGAGCAAAAGAGACCTCCTCTTCAGAGACACCCTCAAGCGATTTATCTACTACACTTTGCACAACGCCAGTAACCTTCCTGTGCAAGCTTGCACCATATTGTGTAAGGTGAATCAAATTTACCCTCCTATCGGTTGCATGAGGTACACGCACAACAATTTTATTGCGTTCCAGGTTGTCAATCAGTCGCGTCATGCTTGGTTTATCTTTTCTAGTTAAATCGCACAACTCACGCTGTGTTACTTTATCTTCTTTCCATAAACATGCCAATACCGACCACTGCTCAGTAGTAATATTAAGTCCCTCTTTCGCAAAAGCCCTCAACAATGCCCTATTGATAGTGCTTGATATCTTACCAGTTAGAATACTAAAAACCTCTCTTTCTTGTACTTGCAATTTAATTTAGTTTATCTGTTTAATTTCCACATGGTTGTTCAAACAACTATACAAAGGTAAACTATTTTATATTACCTCCTATTAGTTTTTATTTTTTATTAAATAGTTAATGTTTATTTGCAAGGAACAAGGTGGAGGACCCGCTTTTAATTTTTAACTTTTAACTTTTAACTCCAAAGAAGGCTTCACCACCACCCCCATCTTCTTCCTCCCATTTATTTTTATTGTAAAGGGAGCATGGAGGCGAACATGTCTTATATAATCGGTTTCATAGAGAGCGGGCTGTTCATCCAAAAAGGCTTGATTGAAAAACCCTCCATTATCGATAAAAGGGTTGACAGTGAAATAGCCAACTCCGAGCGATGTGAGGTTCTGAAAAAAGTGAGAGCCTTGGCTGGGGTCAATTCGATATTGGTCTAATGTGATTTCGCAAATAACACGGGCCTGAGAAATATGTGGCCACTTGATGGGGATTCCCAACCACGAATCTGAAGAACCCCACCTGCCAGGACCCACAAGCACATAGTTATCATCGTCTTCAACAAACTGTTTGTTAAGGTCTTCAATCTGGCGTGCTATCAAAGAGTTGTTGGCAGCTGTGAACCCTTCGGTTTTCACATACACCACATCTGTAATGTTGTTTATGGAGCCATGGCCCAAAACATTGGGTGAATGCAGAATAGAGTCAGCGGGGGAGATAAGTGTGAGGTCTTCTGTTACCACTTCCTTAGCATCAACTATGGGGCGTATTTGCAGCAAATAGAAAGTTGCTTCTCTTTGGTTTTTAAGGTTTACTGCAAATTCTATTTCTAC
>CAZBVD010000209.1:1892-3692 GCA_964495235.1 uncultured Dysgonomonadaceae bacterium
ATAACATTTTGTGTGGCAACCATATACGACTTACTATCTTTGTAAAACACAGAGGCATATACCGCTTTAACACCATTGCTTAACATACGAATCATCTCAGCTTCATCGTGTACATACGGAATCATATAAGTGGAGAAGATACCAGCAAAGGGTTGATAGTGCGAATCTTCGAGCATGCTGGAGGAACGAATGGCTACAGGGTTGTTGACAGCCTCTAAGAACACAAGAAAATCTGCAACCAGTCTTTTAGGAAGTTTGGCCGCTAAAAAATGTTTTAGGATATCCTCATCCGGAATATCAGATAGCGCCAATGGATAGAGCTTGTTGGTTTCCATAAACTCATCGAAGATATCGGTGCAAAGCACAACAGTTTTTGGGATGGTTATCTGAAGGTTTTTATACTGGCTCAACTCCTGGTGTTTTTTTGCAATATAGCCCATAAACGCCAAGCCCCTACCCTTTCCTCCCATAGACCCTTCGCCAATGCGTGCAAAATAAGAGTATTTATCAAACCTGTCTTTTTCGAATACTGCAACAACACCCGTGTTTTTCATTCTACGATATTGCACAATGGCCTCGTATATTAATTGACGCGCCTCCTCCATATTCTGATAATCAGACACATCTATTTTGCGCAACATCTCGGCTACAGGAAACATGGCGCGAGAATAGAAAAACCTGGAAAAATGATTGAGTGACAGATGATAATGCAACGCCTTATCTGGAATGGTGAGGATGGTATTTTGAAGCTCTTTAAGATTTTTGATGCGATAGAGCTCTTTCTTGCTTATGGGGTCAAGTATAAGAAAATCTCCAAAACCAAAGTTTTCTTTTACGGCCTTTCGCACATCTTGTGGAAATGTTTGTGAGTTTTTGTCAACAAAAGGAACTCCAAGCAGTTGTGCATGATCAAGGTTAGAAACCTCGGACGAGGAAATTATTACTGGAATAGTTTTGTCGAACTCTCTTACCCATTTCACAAACTTTATCCCTGCCTGCTTATCCTTCACCCCACCACGATCAAAACTAACATCGCTAAGAATGCCCAGCATGTTTTCTCCATATTGTTTGTACAAATCCACAGCCTCTTCATAATTTCTGGCAAGAAGAATTTTTGGACGACCACGCATTCGCATCATCCGTAGGTGATCATTGAGGGCTTCTTTAGAAAACTCTTTCGACTCGCTCAACACGTATTTATAAAGTATTGGCAAAGCTGATGAGTAGAAGCGAACAGAGTTCTCGACCAATAGGATGGTTTGCACCCCCACTGTCTTTACATCGTCATCGGCATTCATTTTATCTTCTATCAACTTTACAATTGCTAAAAGCAAATCGGAATTGCCGAGCCAACTAAAAAGATAGTCAACACCGCTTAAATCTTCCTTCTCGAACAGCTTGCTTACAGTTTTTGAAAAAGGAGTAAGCATAACTACTGGAATGCGAGGATAATTTTGCTTTATGCGTTTTGCCAATTCAAAGAAGTCATTGTTGTCGATATTGGGCATACAGATAACAAGCTCAAACCTGTTTATCCGCAATTGAAGCATGGCATCTTCCGCGTTTGCAGCTTGCATGAAACGTGGAGGATAGCGCAGGTTTAGAGAGGTGTACTCATTAAATATCTGCTCATCTACACGCCCATCGTCTTCCAAAACAAACATATCGTATTGCGAGGCAATGAAAAGAACATTGTAAATGCGCTTGTTCATGAGTTGGACAAAAGGTGTGTCGCGAAACCTAAATTCGTTTACATCGTGTGTACTATCCATTTCTAAGAGAGTTTTTTGTTTACACAAA
>CAZBVD010000210.1:0-3633 GCA_964495235.1 uncultured Dysgonomonadaceae bacterium
CAGACACAAAAAAAGCAGCCTTATAAAAAGCTGCTTTCTTGCGGTATGGACGGGACTCGAACCCGCGACCCCCTGCGTGACAGGCAGGTATTCTAACCAACTGAACTACCACACCGTTTTTTGTGTTTTGCTAGTCCTTGTGGATTGCGAGTGCAAAGATAGCTCTTTTTTATTATCTTCAAAATGTTTGGACTCTTTTTTTAATAAAAAGTTCATTTTTCTTGTTTTTATATAGAAAAGTGGGGTAAAGCAACTCTATTAGCGTTGTTATTAAGCTTTCATTTAATGAAAGAGATAATAGCCCTATGGATGCAACATCTGAATAGCATATTTTAGATATTTAGATATTTAATTACTTGCAACATCTTTTTTTGTTGTAGGGTAAGAATAGGATAAAAATCTTGTTGATGAATTACTTTCCACACACAGTGCGATTACTGAGTTTAGCAGTTTTAGTGTAGACAAAAACACACAAAACTATCACCTTCACTCTCCACCGCCCCCCAATGTCGGATTTTTATAAGTTTACTCCCTTTTTTCATATTTCACAAAGGTTTAGTATGTCTTATCTTTGCAATTCAATATTTATAGAACAAAAGTATTTTTGTTACTATCTAAAAACAATCATAATAAAACTACATAAAGTAAACAAACAATGAAAAAGAATTTAAGAGACGCAATTAAAGACAGACGTTCATATTATCAATTACAAAACACCTCGCCAGTTTCAGATCAAGAGATACAAAACATCATAGAGCATGTATTGCTTTATGCTCCCTCATCATTTAATTCTCAATCGGCACGAATAGTGCTTCTGTTGGGAGATAATCACAACAAAATGTGGGAGATAACCAAAGAAGAACTTAAAAAGGTGAGCAAATCTGAAGAAGCTTTTAAAGCAACAGAAGATAAAGTAAACACCTCTTTTGCATCAGGATATGGCACTATTCTGTTTTTCGAAGATCAAACAGTTATAAAAGGCTTGCAAAACAACTTTCCAACTATGGCAGATAAGTTTACACAATGGAGCGACCACTCATCGGCCATTGTTCAAGTTTTAACTTGGATAGGCTTAGAGAGCGTTGGCTTTGGTGCATCGCTACAGCATTACAATCCGCTGATTGACGAAGCTGTTAAAAAAGAATGGTCTATCAATCAAGACTGGAAACTTATTGCTCAAATGCCCTTTGGTCTGCCTGCAGGCGAACCAGGTGAGAAAGAACATGTTTCTTTAGAAGAGAGATTAATTGTGGTAAAATAAAATTTAGCATTTATAATTTAATATATAGAGAAGACGCCTATACTGGGCGTCTTTTTTATTGCTCATTAATGCGCTTTTTTATAATACTGCTTGTTTTATCAATACTAACCCAATAAAAATTAGTGCAACATAAATATACTTCAATAATGTATTGCTTTTTAATCTACTATTAAGATATCTAACCAAAAGTATTGTAGGAATAACCACTGGCAATGAAATAAGGAAATAGTGAGTAACACTTGAATTCCACAATCCCTTATACCAATAGCCAATCATTCCTATTGTGCTAGCAAGAAGAAAACAGGCTTGCAAGGTAGCTCTAAAATGCTTTGCCAACTAATTGCGCATAGTTCCGTATATAACAAGTGATGGTCCATTAATTCTGTAAGCGCCACCAAAAACACCCTACAAAAACCCACATATAAATAGTCCTAATTTATTATCACCTCTTAGTCTTATAGTTCTATTTGAAAACAATGAGTAGATAGAATAGAGAATAATAATTGCTCCTAATATAGATTTTATCAACGCCTCATTCCCATACAGCAATAAATAAAGACCTATAGGTATGCCCATTGCAGTATATATTATGAGTCACTTTGCGATATAAAAGTGAATTTGTTTTTTATCTTGCACCACAACTATTGCTGCAACAACAATAGATATAAGCACCGATAGCGGAACAGCAATTTCAAGGGGAATAAAGAAAATAAGCAAGGGCACAGCTATTAACGATTCGCCAAAGCCAAATGTTGACCTTACCAGTATGGCAATAAAAATGATAAGTAGTATATAGAGTATCGTTAAATTCATGGATTATATTTATTTTCTATAAACATATTAAGTAAAGAAAGTAGATTGAGCGCTCCACATTTCAAGCCAATAAAAGTAAAACATCTGAGTTTTTTTTCCTAAACAGCATCAATCCTCTTGTTCTTCTTTACCAAATTACTAATGTCAACCTAAATTAAAGCACAATGGCGCATATATATTATATATCTGCGCCATTATAAGTATCTCAAAGCACTAAAATTTATATACCGTTGTGCCTTGGCGTTCCTATTTTTCTCCACACCGATTTTGCAGTAGCACACAGCAAATTAGTTCCCTCAGTTTTAACAGTATGCATAAAAGAGGTTTCGGTAGCATCAAACTTAGTGCCAGAAACAATAGTTTCGCCATAGTTTGCTTCCCCTATAAACCTACCATCTATAGAGTGTAAATAATAATTATCAATAATTTCATCAGGCACAGACTCAACTACCCACTCAAGGTATCTTATATTATTTACATGCTTATACATATCTGTATCAAACTTATTTACCCTAAAACTCTGTTCAAATTCAGGATTATCAATTGGCGCTATTTTTTTTGAAGTATTAATATCAATACTTTCTACATTACATGATCCCCATCTCTCTTTTATATCATCAAATATCATCACAGGTCTTCTTCTTTCAATATCAAAAAACACCCATATACCACGTCCTCTTCCAATTATATTGCCCTGTTGGTCATAAATAAAATGCTCCCTAAACCCCTTAATGTTTGTATATTTAGAAAGCCAGGTTCTAATTGTAATTTTCTCCTTATAATTCGGATACCTATCCATTTGCAATGTCCCGGCAACCAAAACCCAACCAATATTTTTATCACCCAGTTGATACAAACTATGGTCTATAGCATAACAATGGTCGGCCGATGTTTCTTCCAGCAGTGTCAGCATAGTAGTTGGCGATGCAACACCAAACTTATTCATCTCAAAATATCTCAACTGAAACTCTCTGTCAAAATAATTTTTAAGCTCCATACTTTTATTTATTTAAATTCTACGTATTTACAAATATATACATTCAAAATGTAACCAATGTAGAAATACTTCTCTTTCTGAACCATTTATTTTATTGATTAAATAAACCATCCTTTTTCCATCCCCCCACTCATCAACACTACAAAAAATAAAAAAAGGAACAAGTTTCTAAAAACCCATCCCTTTTTTTTAATATCTATATCACCCTAAAAGCTGATAATTTATTTCAACCACTCATCAAACCACTTCGCAAACTCGCGCTGAAACAACACCCCGTTTTGTGGCTGTGCTATCCAATGGTTCTCATCGGGGAATATAAGCATACGTGCAGGAATACCCTGTAGCTTAGCAGCATTAAATGCCATCATGCCTTGCGATGCAAGAATACGATAATCCAACTCGCCATGCGTAATCATGATAGGCGTGTTCCATTTGTCCACATATTTGTGAGGCGATGTAGCATATGTTTTCTGTGCTGTAGCATTAGATTTATCCCAGTATGCACCACCCATATCCCAATTGGCAAAGAACATCTCTTCAGTCTCAAGATACTGTGCTTCAA
>CAZBVD010000211.1:0-3613 GCA_964495235.1 uncultured Dysgonomonadaceae bacterium
GTAGTTTTTCTAATCCTGTTTCAAACAGTGGATTGAGTCAGATATTGAATCGGTTGGCTATTTGTAATGGATTAATTATTGATGTAAGGGACAATGGCGGTGGTAGTTTGGTTAATGTGGAGCGCTTTGCTAGTCGCTTTTTCAACGAACGTACGCTTGTGGGCTATATATCACACAAAGTAGGCACAAGGCACAACGATTTCTCCGACCTATATCCTAAATACATAGATAGTTCTAATAGCATACGCTATCAAAAACCTGTTTATATTCTCACCAATAGAGGTTGCTATAGCGCTACTAACGAATTTGTGAGTACTATGAAACATGCACACAATGCAATTATTGTGGGCGACAGAACGGGTGGAGGAGGAGGTCTTCCGTTTTCATCAGAACTACCCAATGGTTGGTCTGTACGTTTTTCAGCATCGCCCACTTTTAATGCTCATAAAGAGCACATAGAATTTGGGATTGAACCTGATGTGAAGCTTGAGATGACACCTAGTGATTTAAACAGAATGAGGGATACTTATATAGAGTATGCACGGAAGAGAATTAATGGCTCGTTGTAAAAGTTTAGTTATAATATAAATCTAAGATGTTGTCTTGCAAAGGGTTTAAAACTGAAAGTTTGAAATTGCGGGAGGTAAAAACATTCTGACATGGGCTTATGAACTCTCAAATGGACATATAGTATATCTGTTGCTAATAACACATTCATCAGCAGCATTTATACCAGCATATTGGAACGAAGCTATACATAGTTTTATTAAAAGATAAAAAACGGGAGCGAGTATCTTTGCAGTTACTTGTTCCCGTTTTTAATGTGTTTGTTACTAATGTAAATATACTATCACATTATCATTTAGCTATACTATATCCTAAACTCCACTCAATATAATCTGCTGTGTTAAAGCCTTTGGCTTTGATTGCAATTCCTGCAAAGAGATTCTTGTGAACATAGAATCGAAGTCCAAGTCGTTGATAAAAATCATTACTAAATTTAATCTTCCTATCGCTAAATATTTCATACCCAATTCCTGCTTGCACAGCAAGACGATTTGCCCTAAACTGACCAATAGCCGAAACAGCCGAAAATATTTGTTTGTCTTTTGATGCTAGATCAATATCATTGTCCTCAACTGTAAGTCCCCTATTTTGATCTAAACCTATATCAAAACCCACTCCGTATTTGAAAATAGATCCTGCAGGTTTTAAATACTCAAAAGACATGTTTATGAGCGACACCATGTGATGATTGGGTGTGAGAGTATGCTTTACTGATCTTTTACCAGAAGCTACAATGATGTTAAACTCTTCTGTTTGCTCAACTTTTTGTATTTTTAGTTGCTCTTTTGGAACAGGGTCTATAGTAATTAAATTGTAACGTAGTCCTAAAAAAGGAGCAAAAAGATTGATACCTGCATTAGGAAACCTCATTGCACCATTAGAAAAATGGGTAACTCTTATTCCCGCATCCAAACTAACTCTATTACCAAGATATCGCACATACTTTACTTTTGCATCTATATATGCATTTCTATAAGAACCTATAGCTACATTAAAAGGATTATCTAAATCGTCATAAGGCTCCCAGTTGTGGCTTAAACCAAAACCAAACTCATAGTCAAATGACGATTTTCTATTTCTAGAGAATGGAGCCCCAAAGAAAAAGTAAAGTGCTGCGGGGTATCCTATCTCTTCTTCATTTGCAAACACAATATTGTGAATACCTATACCATAATAGGGTAGGTTATGTGCATGATGCCATGCTTTATCTCCTTTTGTTTGCCAGCCAATACGCAGGTCTGTTGCTGAGAAGTCATTGATGGGTGTTTCTTCTCTGTTATCACCTCTCACAAAATCATTCGATTGTATTACTAAACCTTGCGTAATATGTGATTCGAGGTACAAACCCGAATTTCGACGCTTCTGAGCAAAGCTTGATAAAGTTATGAAAAGCAGAATGGATATAGTTATCAATCTCCTCATTAGTTTAAGCATAGTGTTATTATAAAAATAGAGTTCGATTAATATTTATCTAAAATATTAACCGAACTCAAATTATAAAGTTTTTGTTTTTCTAAATGCTCTTTTCAATATTCCATACAAAGGCACGAAGCCCAAGTTCGGGTGTTTTTTCATCTAGCTTTTTTAGAAAGTCTAGCAGTCCATCCACTTGATGGTCTTCAACCATAGTAATAATAGCATTGTTGAGTGCCGGCCATGCCTTTGAACCATAGTGTGGATCACCTGTTTTAGTGCCCCTCCCTGTTATAGGTTTCCATGATGTAAAACCACGAATATTCAGGTGAGTCATCTCTTCGGTAATTCTATAATAGTGTGCTTGGTTGCACGTAATAAATACTGATTTCATAAATTTTTATTTTTATCAATTACAATTGTCTGTTTTAAATTCTGTCTTTAGCATACAAAGGATAGATTTTTCTATGCTTTCTTCTTGTATTCATTACACCTCTCATTGCAAATATTGCATACAATGTTGGTACAATTACTAGAGTAAGAACAGTTGATAGAACTAAACCTCCAATAACACTAATACCCATAGTTTGCCAAAACTCTGACCCTTGTCCCAACGCTAATGCTAGTGGCAACATACCCAATCCAGTAGTAGCAGCTGTCATTAACACAGGACGTAGTCTTGAACGACCAGCATCTACAACAGAGTAAGTAATGGACAGACCTCTATCTCTGTTTACATTGATATACTCGATAAGAATAATACCATTCTTAACAACAATACCAATCAACATAATTCCCCCAATTATACCCATCACATTCAGCGGATGTCCAAACATCAATAGACTTAATATTGAACCTGTAAATGAGAACGGAATAGAAATCATAATAATCATTGGATATGTAAACGACTCAAACTGACTGGCCATTACAATATAAACAAGAATTACTGAAATAATAAGAAGTATAAACAAGTCGGCAAATGCCTCTTGTTGATCTTCATAAGTACCTGCTAACTCAATATCTACTCCAGCAGGCAGCGATACATTTTTAAGTTCACTATTTACATCGTTCACAATTTCACTCAGTGCACGTTGGTAAATACTTCCAGTAACGGTAACAACTCGTTGTCTGTTTTGTCTCTCAATTTCGGGTAGTGACGATGTTGAGTGTACAGTTCCTATCTCTTTCACACGCAGGGGTTCGCCAGTTGGTGTATAGAGAAGAATGTTTTCAATGTCTTCGACAGACTGACGATACTCTTCTGCATATCTCACACGAATGTCATACTCATATCCTCTTTCACGGAATTGAGAAACTACTGCTCCATTAATTCTATTTCTAATAAAGCTAGAAGCTGTGGCAACATTTAAACCGTTCTGAGCTAACTTTTCTCTATCGAATGATACACTATACTCTTGACGGAAATCAGGACGACTAATTCTAACGTCTCTCAATCCTTCAATTCCTGCCAATTTGTCACTTATCTCATTTGCCACCTCATCGGTATCTAAAAGATCGTATCCAAAAATATTTATCTCTATATTCGATCCACCACTCATGCCGCCTCCGCCGCTTCCGCCAGGATTTACCTGAAACTCATGCAGCTCGGGTATTTTTGCCAATTCAACACGTA
>CAZBVD010000212.1:0-3587 GCA_964495235.1 uncultured Dysgonomonadaceae bacterium
AATTCAATTTTTTTACAATTAATTATTATTACATGAACATTTTTGTTGCAGGCCTTAGCTACCAAATTAGCGAAGCCGACCTAAAAGAACTTTTTGAAGAGTACGGAGCTGTATCATCAGCTAAAATTATTATTGACAGAGATTCAGGCCGATCAAAAGGTTTTGGTTTCGTTGAAATGGATGACGAAGCAGAAGGACAACGCGCTATTGAAGAACTAAACGATGCAGAGTACGATGGTCGTACACTTGCAGTTTCAGTTGCTCGTCCACGCACAGAACGCCCACAAGGTGGTGGCGGCGGTGGATACAATAGAGGTGGCGGCGGCGGTGGCCGTAGAGACAGATACTAATTATCAGTCTTGAAAAAAGAAATTAAAAAGAGCTGCATCATTTATGGTGCAGCTTTTTTTTGTGCTCTATTGTAGGATGTTTTTGTAATTGTTGAGGTTAATCTAGATTACCTCCAAAACTATATGATCCACTTTTTGCTCTATTATTACAAAAAGCTTTGTTTTATTACTTTACAGGACATTTCTACAAAGCTTGAAGTAATGTCTTTAGATTTTTGCTACAGACATAGTTGCCTCGCCAAGGCGAGACGCAAGATTAGTAGTATGTTTGAACAGTTGTATTATTGTTGTTTCTAGTAGATTCATTTGTCCAACAGCTCCAAAGCTCATAAAATTGAACTCAAATCCGTTGCCATGGATTTTGACCTTCATCTCTCATAGCTCAAAAACACCATTATCGGATTCAACTTTTATGTTCTATTCTTCAAATATTGTATCAAGAGATTCAACTTTTATGTCATGTTTTTCAAATCTTGCATCGTTGAATTCAAATTTCATGTTCTATTCTTCAAATCTTCCATCAAGGGATTCAAACTTTATGCCATATTCTTCAAATCTTGTATTGAAGGTTTGACTTTTTAAGTTGTAGTTTTCATAGCTTTCATTCTAGATTTTGATTTTACCATCAGCTTGCAGATATTTACTCTCCTATTTTACCATGAATCTAGTTTATTTCATTGGAGGTGCGCCTTGTTATATCTGTATTTAATGGTGCCGCATAAAATGCTTAAACTACCCCAGTCATGTTAACTTAACCAAATAGATAGGCGTTCATTTTCTACATCTAAACTTGTCGATATGAATATACAGACATCATTACCTCTATTTCCACTAGAAAAGTGAAAGCCCTACAGACACTTTTTAACGTTGCACTCCACAGGTGGTAGTTAAAACAGTAGGCCACACAACAAGCAAACAGACAAATAAAGAGTAATTATATTCACGCAAGTTAAAAGCCAAAAATAAAGAAGAGAAATTGAGGCAAAACATAGAAGTTTCTTATTTAATTATAATAAGTGGTCATCACTAATAGAAATAATCATATTATATTAGAACAAGTGATCATCACATATTCAAATAAACAAATTTAAATTAGGAAATGTTATCACCAACACGCTGTAGTAAACAGCAGGAGATTAGCTACGTAAATATGAGCATATAGCTTTGGTAAAGAATAAAACCACTATCAAACCCTTCATATTAAGCTACATATCAAAAACCTCTAATACAGTTTGTAGATGATGCAAAAGAGCATTAATGACTACAGAGCAATACAACTCCTCTTATTGAAGATGAAGAAACGCAAGCTCTGCTTTGAAATATGTAAAGAAAAGCAGATAATAAGCGCATAAATAAATCAACACGAAGATTAACATATATGATAATATTTGTATAATTTTTAAGGGGTATAGCTAGACCTAGATCAAACTCTCTATTGAAAGATTAATCTCTGCTCCGATAGAGAGAGTACAAAGTGTGTAGTTATCTAGCCCATCTATTGCATAATTATCAGCATTATTGCTTCTTAAATTATTCAGATTTGCTTAAACACCTCATTCAAACTAGTAGCATTATAATGATCTCCTAGTGTGTAGATAATATCGTGGTCTTCCAAAACAAAATCGGCACTAGGGTTTGAGTGAACTTTATTTCCCCTTTTAACGGCCAAAATGCTGATGCCAGTTTTGTTGCGCAGATCAATCTCTTTGATGCTTTTTTGATAAGCCACAGAGTTTTTGTGAATAATTAGGGTGTTTATCTCAAACTCAGGTATGCTTAGTTTTTCTTTTTGACCTTTCACATCACTGCTTCTAAAAGCTTTGTAACCATTGGCGCGAATTTTGGCCAATAGTCTATCTATCTCTTCGTTGGGCACTAAGTAATGATTCAATGCCCTTGAAAACATTTCAAGATATGCCTCAAACTCAATGGGGATAACATCGTCGGCTCCCATTTCGTAGAGATACTCTAGGTCTTCTATATAGCGTGTTCTTACTACAATATGTAGCTTTGGATTCAACTCTTTGGCTGCTTTTATAATGCTTCCTTTATGATTTGTGCCCTCAACATACAATAACATGCTATTGGCTTTTTTTGCAGAGGCTTCCTCTAAAACTGATTTGTAATGAGCATCGCCATACACTGCATTAACCCCCTGTATTTGCATGTCGCGCACTAAATCGGCATCAGTGTCTATAACAACGAAGTTGATATTGGCCATCTCCATCGATCTCATTAAACTTGAGTATTGTGATGTGCCCACCAAGATAGTGTGCCCACTTAATTCAGGTATCTTACTTTTGGGTAGCTTTTTTAGTCCAAATCTTACGGCTTTAGGCATGGGGAGTTTTGCGAAGAAGCTTGTTATGGGCTTTGAAAATAAGATGAATATAGGCGTTACGCTCATACTAAGTATGGCCACGGCTAGAAATATTTGATAGATGTAATTGTCTATTAGGTTGTTTGATACTCCCATCTTAGCCAATATAAAAGAGAACTCCCCAATTTGAGCAAGAACTAACCCAGATCTAAAAGCAATGCGGAAGGGGTAGCCCAATACCGTGCTAACTAGCCCAATAACAATGGCTTTGATAGTAATAAGGGTAATGGTGATAAGGATGATGGTTACCCAATGGCTTGCAAAGAAACTGAGGTTGAGTAAGAGTCCTATTGAAACAAAAAAGAAGCTGGCAAAAACATCTCTAAAGGGTGCAATATTGCCAATAGCTTGATAACTGTAAGACGACTCTGAAATAGCCAATCCTGCTAAGAATGCACCTAAAGCCAAAGATAGTCCTAGCCAAGCCGAGAAACTAGCAATGGCCAACCCGAAAACAATAATGGCAATAAGGAAAAGTTCTTGGCTATTGCTAACTGCAATTTTGTGCAATACGTATTGAATAACCCAACGAGCCAATACAAAGGTAACACCTAAAAGAGCCGTTGTTTTGGCTAACAACAGTAAGAGTTCACTCCCAATATTGCTAGCTTCGCCAGAAAGGAAAGGCACAAAAAGCATCATGGGAACGATAATTAAATCTTGAAATATCAAAATCCCCAAGCTTATTTTACCATGGTGGCTTTCTACCTGATCGTTCTCTTGCAATACTTTTAGTACAATTGCTGTACTGCTTAAAGCTACCAAGAAACCAACAAATACTGCTTGATTGTAAGGTACGTGGGTGAAGAAGTGTAGAATGCCAACAACAACTAGTATTGTAATGCCTACTTGCATTA
>CAZBVD010000213.1:0-3586 GCA_964495235.1 uncultured Dysgonomonadaceae bacterium
GTTGAATATATCTAGGATGTTCAAGAACTTTTATACCTCCAAACAACTTAGCCTCATTGTTTAATTTATGAATAAACTGGGCGTTTTTCACACCCAATACAAATACTTCCGAAGTATCTAATCCCATATAAATATGTGCTTTTAGAGTCATAATCATATAATCTTTTAGCATTTCAAAAAGAACAGGATCATCATAATAATTGGCATTAAGCCAGTTGCCTCCTTTTGCCTTACGAACAATAGCTAAGGGGAAAGCAGAGTTAATGTAAAACTGTTCAAAAAATGCTTGCACACCACCAAATTGAGTAATCATTTCGTACATAAAAACAGACGAAACCTCGTGGGTATAAGCCGAGTGCATTTTTATACCACATTCACTTTCCAAGCGTTTAGTATCTGTGAATGGAATTCCTGTTACTCCTGCTCCGTGTCGACTAGGATTGATACCTACAATAAATTTACGATTGTTTGAATCTTGGTAATACTTATGGTAAAATTGTTGCATTACCTCCATTGTTTCAGGATTATCCATAAAGGGATTAATTACCTGAAAACCCGGAGGCAATTTGCCTGCATAGTGTAAATTACTATTGAAATCGATTACTTTATTGCCAAAGCTCTTCACCATAACCAAATGCTTACTTCAAAACTACTCATATTTTTCATTGCTTTTCTTTTAGTTTAAATCATCTTGGCTATATCTGATGATGCCGAAGGATATGTTAATGGAATTGTCATTAAATCGTGCGCTTTCATATTTGCTTGCATTGCCACAGAAAAAACATTAATGGTTTCTTCTGCATTTGGACCAATAATGTGAGCTCCCAAAATAAGATTGGTCTTGTTATCTATTATCACTTTATAGGCATACGTTTTCTCACCCAAATGCTTTGCAGCATACCAATGTGGCACAGATCGATAATTTACTGTGATGTCTAAGTTCTCTTTCCGTGCTTGCTCCTCAGTCATTCCCACCATTGCTAAGGTTGGCAACGTATAAACCGCTGTTGGACGAACACCATAGTCTGGTTTTTTATTATTACCATCCAAAATATTTGAAGATACAATGTGTCCCTCCATTGTGGCAAAGGGTGTTACTGGCAATCCAAACGTTGCTGTATTGTCTCCAGCAGCATATACGTTTGGATTGGTTGTACTTTGCATGTAATAGCTCACTTCTATTCCTTTGTCTGAATAGCGCACATTGCCTTTATCTAAATCAAGATTGTGGATAGCAGGCACCCTACCCGATGTATTAAACACAGCATCTACAGTAAATTCTTTCAGATTGCCATTGTTGTTTCCTACAACAAGATAACTATCTCCACTTTTCTTTATTTGTGTTACATTCGTTTCCATCAGCAACTCAATACCCAACTCTTTTGTAGCATCAACCAAATGCTTCACAATATCTTTATCGAAATGTTTCAATAACCTTGAACTCCTTTGCAGAATAGTAACCTTAGCTCCACTGCGAGCTGCAATATGTGCAAACTCTAGACCAATGTATCCACCACCAATAAAAAGCATCGACTTGGGTAGTTCTTTCATTTCAAGAAAATTGTCACTAGATAGAGCATGCTCCGCACCAATGATGTCTAATTCTCTTGGCACTGCACCCGTAGCAATAACTATCTTCTTGGCCTCAATTATATTATCTCCAATTTTCAATTGATTTTCAGCTATAAATTTCGGATCACCATGATAAGTATCTATTCCATTCTCTTTAAAGTTTGCCTCTTTATTTTCAGGTATCGGGTCTGTAAATGAATTTTTGAAAGCTATGAGCTCTTGCCAATCGATTGATGGCGTATTGGCAACACCTTTTCCTGCAAGATTACGTGATGACTGTACAGCATTGGTTGCTCCCACAAGTATCTTTTTTGGAATACAGCCGTGTAAACCACATGTACCACCATATTCACGCTTGTCAACTATACCAGTTTTAAGTCCAGCTTTAGCGCTTTTATTAGCGATGATAGTTCCCGCTACTCCTGTTCCTATTATAAATACATCGAATTTTTTCATGATATATTTTTTATTTTACGTTGTTTTAGTTGCTTTCTTAAAGGAAGAAAGTTAGTCTCATTCATTTTCTTTATGTAAAGACTCTTATATAATTGAACAGTGAGAGTGGAGAGAATGTTTAATCTTTCTAGTAAGATATGTATGCTGATTAAGAAAATGTGTGTGTGATAGGAAAGTTTATGAATCATCTATAAAACACTTTATTTTTAGCGACTCCCATCTCTTTTAATTCATTTGTATATAGGTGTTTATATCAATTTAGTTATATTTGCAGTGTGTATTTCTTTAATGTGTAAAAAACATATAGCGATATAATTATTTAACATTCAGCTAAATACATGTTTCAATATTTGGAAAAGGCCTTGAGGCTTTGCATCTTTACAGATTACAATCAATAAGTTATAATTAAAACAAAAGATTTCAAGGTCTCAAACAAAAGTAGTTATTCAACTCCAGTTTTATATGTTTTTTTGGTAAAAGTTTAAATCTTGCTCGAATAAAATTCATTAGTTTGTTTATTTGTTCACTTTGCAAGGTGCAAACTGTAGGGTTTGAGAAAATTGCAAGTGGGTTTGAAAACAACTGTGACACAGATTCTTCATTGCGAAGAATCCAGCGGTTTATGGCAGAATATGCGCTAGACACAGATTTGATTGCAAAGTTTATATTTGCGCTTCTGCCTCACAGACCACCCTATACAATTACCATTGACAGAACAAATTGGAAGTTTGGGCAAATAAATATCAATGCATTAGTTAGCCATCGTGTACAAAGGAGTTGCTTTTCCTATTTTATTTAACCTAATGCCCAAACAAGGCAACTCAAATACTGAAGTGAGAATTCAAATCATTAATCGGAGTATAAAGCTGTTTGACAAACAGACAATCAATTACTTAGCAGCTGATCGTGAGTTTATTGGGGAGCATTGGATTAACTATTTAAACTTTAACCGCATCGAATATCACATTCGCATACAAGATATTTTTTTGGGCGATTAATCCCAAGACGAACAAATGATTTAAAGCTTCTTGGCTTTTCGGAGATTTAAAATTGAATCAAACAAGAATCCTACATTCAATCTGTTATGTTAATAATCAAATGTGTTATCTATCTGGTTCAAAAATAAAAAATAAAGACGGAAAACCAGAGTTTCAAATAATCATCTCTTTTTGTAAACCTACAATAGCTGGGGAAATATACAAAGAATGCTGGCAGATTGAAACAGCATTTAAAGCATTAAAAACAAGTGGTTTCAATATAGAGGATACGCACTTGGAAGATATAGAAAGAATCGAAAAGATTTTTACTTTAGTTATTATAGCATTCACTTGAACTTATATTGTAGGTATTTATCTACATGAAAATGTGAAATCCATTCGGATATTAAATAAACACATAGCATTACTAGTGATCCCTATAAATGAAATATTCTGTTACTCATTTTAACAACAAAGCCTGCAATCATCTGATTACAGGCTTTGTTACATTTCAGTAATAGTACCCGGAGCCGGGATTGAACCGGCAAGGAAATTAATCCATTGGTGTTTGAGACCAACGC
>CAZBVD010000214.1:0-3582 GCA_964495235.1 uncultured Dysgonomonadaceae bacterium
TGCAGCAGGTATTGATGTGGATGCATTTGCACCTCGCCTATCGTTTTTCTGGGGTATTGGCATGAATCACTTCATGGAAATAGCCAAGATGCGTGCCGCTCGTTTATTGTGGGCTAAAATTGTAAAAGGCTTTAATCCAAAAAATCCAAAATCATTAGCATTGCGCACACACAGTCAAACATCAGGATGGTCGCTCACAGAGCAAGACCCATACAATAATGTTGGACGTACTTGTGTTGAGGCAATGGCTGCAGTATTAGGACACACTCAATCTTTACACACCAATGCTTTGGATGAGGCAATTGCTCTACCAACCGATTTCTCGGCACGTATTGCACGTAACACTCAGATTTATATTCAAGAAGAAACTTCAGTAACAAAACATGTTGACCCTTGGGCAGGTTCATATTATGTAGAATCGTTAACAAACGAGATTGTACACAGAGCATGGGCTCACATTCAAGAAGTTGAGAGCTTGGGTGGAATGGCTAAAGCTATTGAAACCGGAATTCCAAAAATGCGTATCGAAGAGGCAGCAGCACGTACACAAGCAAAAGTTGATGCTGGCAAACAAACCATTATTGGTATTAATAAATACCGATTGGAAAAAGAAGACCCAATCGATATTCTTGAAGTTGACAACACAGAGGTTCGCAAACAACAAATTGCTCGCTTAGAAAAATTAAGAGCAAACCGTGATCCCGAAGCTGTGAAAAAAGCATTAGCTGCACTCACAGAGTGTGCTAGAACAGGAGAAGGTAACTTATTAGAGCTCGCTGTTGAAGCAGCTAGAGTTCGTGCATCACTAGGTGAAATATCAGATGCATGTGAAGAGGTAGCTGGACGTTATAAAGCAATAATTAGAACTATATCAGGAGTGTATTCATCAGAAACAAAATCAGATGCTACTTTCCAAAAGGCAAGTGCTCTGGCAGATAAATTTGCAAAGAAAGAAGGTAGACAACCACGTATTATGATTGCCAAAATGGGGCAAGACGGACACGACCGTGGTGCGAAAGTTGTTGCTACTGGTTATGCTGACTGTGGATTTGATGTGGATATGGGACCCTTGTTCCAAACACCAGCAGAAGCAGCCCGTCAGGCTGTAGAGAATGATGTTCATGTATTGGGTGTATCGTCGCTTGCTGCAGGACACAAAACTTTAGTGCCAGAGGTAATGAAAGAGCTAGTTAAATTGGGTCGCCCCGATATTCTAGTAATTGCAGGTGGTGTTATTCCACCACAAGACTACGATTTCTTGTATAAAGAAGGTGTTGTAGCAATATTTGGTCCTGGAACATCTGTTACTAAAGCTGCTGTTGATATTCTAAATATATTATTAGGAGAAGAACAATAAGTTTTGCAGTAAATCTGATTATTGATAAATTGTTTATTTATACCGCTCTGTTTTCAAGTTGAAGGCAGGGCGGTATTTTTGTTTTATTGATCTATACAATAATTCTTCTCCAACTTCAGATAACTTCATCCAAATAGTTATTCATTTGGCAGAGATATAATTAATTTTATTACTACCCTTTTTAGAAAGTCGTATTAGTAGTAGGAATAATAAGATGCTTATATTATTAATAAAACAAATGTGAGCAATTATTGTTATTGGTCTAATGCAGGATAGAAGAAGCGAAAATATGTCATTAATATTGAAACAAGATATAAGGTTTTCTGCAAATAATAAAGAGTTGAAAGTATTGCCAATTTATAGAAAGTTGCTAAATTGCACACTTTTGTAAAATCTGAGCAAAATATGGTTTTACTATCATTAAAATAATTTTATCATAAACATTAATATTTTATCTTTGTGTTTAGGTAAAATAAATGGTTATTTGAAAACAAACAAATATGAAAAAAGTATACAGTGTTATTACCGGTACAGGAAGTTATATTCCTGAGAAAAAAGTGAAAAATAGCGACTTTCTGTCGCATGAGTTTTATGACTCATCAGGTACTAAGCTACCTAATGATAATCAAAAAATTATAGATAAGTTTGTTGAGATTACAACTATATCAGAGCGCAGATATGCCGATGATGAGCATACAACATCAGATTTGGGTTTCTTTGCGGCACAAAAAGCTATCGAAGATGCAGGTATTGACAAAGAAGAGCTAGACTATATCATATTTGCTCATAATTTTGGCGATACGCATGCCCATGACAACAGAATAGATAATTGCCCTAGTTTAGCTGCTAGAGTAAAGCAAAAGTTAGGTATTAAAAATCCAAACTCTGTTGCTTACGATATACTATTTGGATGTCCAGGATGGGTGCAAGGTGTTATACAAGGGGATTACTATATTAAATCGGGCGATGCTAAAAAGATTCTGGTTATTGGAGGTGAAGTACTATCACGTATTTCAGATCCACACGACCGCGATAGCCTTATCTATGCCGACGGAGCAGGCGCATGTATTTTAGAAGCACGTGAGAGCGATACTCCTGTAGGAATATTAGGTCATAACTCTCGTTCAGATGCATTAGATTTTGCTCAAATGTTAAGCATGGGTGTTTCTTTTAAGCCAGAAGAGGCTGAAACCGGAAAGCTATATTTGAAGATGAATGGTCGCAGATTATACATGTATGCATTAGTTAATGTGCCAAAAACAATTAAAGCAGGTTTAGATAAATTGAATATTTCGATTGATGACGTTAAGAAAATTCTTATTCATCAAGCCAATGGTAAAATGGACGATGCTATTCTTGAGCGTCTCTACAGTTTGTATGGATATGACAAGGCTCCTGATGATGTAATGCCAATGACTATCTCATGGCTTGGAAACTCTTCTGTAGCTACTTTGCCAACCCTGTTTGACCTGGTTATACGAGAAGAAGTAACTCCTCACCAAATAGATGATGGAGATACTATAGTATTCGCCTCAGTTGGTGCTGGAATGAATATAAATAGTTTTGTATATAAAATGCCAGAAAAATAAAAAAACACAAGTCTGAGACTTGCGCTAGCAATATATATAAAAAAGAGTGTCTTCTACAAGACACTCTTTTTTTCTTTAAAAATCTTTTTCCTTAGTTTACTGCTCCTCTAAGTAAGGTGAGTAGCAGTATCCTTTTAAACCATATTCGGTTTCGATGAGCCACCACTTGTCGCTTGTTTTTTCAATAAGCGTTAAAGCTTCACCATGGTTGACCACGGCCAACACATGCTCTTGAACTCCTGGTTTGTTGTGAACATTAAGTTTTCCTTTTCTAGTAGCAACAATTAGTTGGTTGCTCACTTTTTCCACTACAGGCTCTACTATAACAGCAGGAGGCGGAACAACTTTTATGTTGTTTATTACCGATTTTATTCCTTCTACTGCCAATACAGCCGATTCTACTCTCTGTTTGGTAGCTTCATCTTCTACAGTTCCACTTAGTGTGGCAATCTGATCGTTTATACTAATGTTTATTGAAGAAGCTCCCTGAATGGTTGAGGTGATTTGAGTTGCTGTTTCCTGAAGGTCTGCATCATTTACTTTTTTGCATGACATCAACCCTGTACTTAGTAAAAATAGAAGGCTTAGCTGAAATAGTAATTTAATTGTTTTCATGAGACTTGCTGTTTAGGTAGG
>CAZBVD010000215.1:0-3543 GCA_964495235.1 uncultured Dysgonomonadaceae bacterium
ACTTCTGAGATAGAGTTTAAAATTGCAAAAAATGATACTTATAGCAATAGAAATGGCTCTATCACCATTAAGCAGAAAGATGGAGATATGGCAAGTACTATCACCATTTTCCAGTCACAAGAAGATGCCATTATACTTACAGAAAAAAACTTTGAACTGTCAAGCAAGGCGCAATCAATTGAGGTGGAAGTAAAATCTAATATTGACTATGAGATAATAATTCCTGAAGATGCCGAAGATTGGGTAACGCATGCTACAACACGAGCATTGCGAACAGAAACTGTGGTGTTGGATATTGCTGATAACAAGAACTATGATGAACGCACAGCAGAAATTATTGTAAAAGATAAAAAGACTGATCTGCAAGAAACAGTCACTATAAAACAGGCTGCCAATACAGGTATTATTGTAGGAACGGAAAAATATGAGGTGTCTAATAATGGGGGCACAATTGAAGTCGAGGTAAAATCGAATGTGGAATTTGATATTGAAATATCAGATAATTGGATAACACAAGTTAAAACAAGAGGATTAAAAGAAACAAAACTTCAATTTCAGGTTGCCAAGAATAAAACATATGATAACAGAGAAGGTACAATCACCATTAAGCAGAATGGTGGTAATTTATCAAGCACTATTAAAGTTTATCAGTCGCAAGAAGATGCCATTATACTTACAGAAAAAAACTTTGAACTGTCAAACAAGGCACAATCAATTGAACTGGAAGTAAAATCTAATATTGACTATGAGATAATAATTCCTAAAGAGGCTAAAAGCTGGGTGTCTTATATTGAGACAAGAGCACTGCGCACAGAAACAGTGGTGTTGGCTATTGCTGATAACAAGGATTATGATGAACGCACAGCTAAAATTGTGGTGAAAGATAAAAAGACCAGTCTACAAGAAACAGTTACTATAAAACAGGTTGCTAATACAGGTCTTATTGTAAGTGGTGATAAATATGAGGTGTCTAACAATGGTGGCACAATAGACGTAGAGGTAAAAGCGAATGTAGAATTTGATATTGAAATATCTGATAATTGGATTACACAGGTTAAAACAAGAGGATTAACAGAAACTACACTTCAGTTTGAAGTTGCTAGGAATAAAACATACGATAACAGAGAAGGTACAATCACCATCAAGCAAAAAGGTGGTGAGCTACAAAGCACTATTACCGTTTACCAGTCGCAAGAAGATGCTCTTATACTTTCCGAAAAAGAATTTGATTTATCAAGTGAAGCGCAATCAATTGAGGTGGAACTAAAAACAAATATCAACTATGAGATAATAATTCCTGAGGATGCTAAAAGTTGGGTGTCTTATGTTGAAACAAGAGCATTGCGCACAGAAACACTGTCATTTGAGATAGCTGAAAATAAAGAATTTAATGCTCGTATAACTGAGGTTTATTTTAAGGATAAGGCTACAAGTCTTCAAGATACACTATCTATTCATCAGGGCCCCTATGTAGCCTTTCCTACGCTCACAAGTACCGAGATTACTGGAATTACAAGAACATCTGCCATTTCAGGAGGAAATATTACCGACGATGGTGGTGCACTTATTACTGCTCGTGGTGTATGCTGGAACACAACCAAAACGCCTACAATTAATGACAGTAAAACCTTGGATGGTACAGGAGCAGGCAACTTTAAAAGTAACATCTCAAACTTAGAGCCGGGTACAAACTACCACGTTCGAGCATTTGCAACCAATAGCAAGGGTACAAGTTATGGCAGCACATATTCTTTTAAAACGATAGATCCGCCATCTGTACCAACGGTTACAACAACAGAGGTTACAGGAATTACCCAAACAAGTGCCGTTTCGGGAGGTACTGTTATTAACGATGGTGATACAACGATTACTATGCGAGGTGTATGTTGGAGCACAAATGATACACCTACTATTGATGATAACAAAACAGAAGATGGTGAAGGTAACAAAAGCTTCACTAGCAATATTACTGGTTTAGCTGAAAATACTACTTACTTTGTTCGGGCTTATGCTATCAATAGTGCAGGCATAGGCTATGGCAAAACATACTCTTTTAATACCCTTGAACCGTTAGCTTTACCTACTCTTTCAACTACAAAGGTTACAGAAATTACTCATATATCTGCCGTTTTAGGAGGTGATATCACTGATGATGGTGGTACGGTAGTTAGTGTTCGTGGTTTTTGTTGGAGCAAAAAAGATAACCCCACCACTGATGACAATAAAATAGAAAATGGCATGGGAACAGGAAGCTTCACCAGTAATATTAAAGATTTAACTGAAGGAACAACTTACTTCGTTCGTGCGTATGCTATTAATAGTGCAGGTACAATTTATGGAAATACCGTGTCTTTTAGTACACTAAGTGAAAGTGATGGAAGCTTCACTGACTCACGTGATCTCAATGTTTATCAAACTGTAACCATTGGTAATCAAGTATGGATGGCGGAGAACTTAAAATATTTACCCCGCGTTATTGAATCAGAGAGAGGATCACAAACAAGTCCAGCTTATTACGTTTATGGATATGAAGGAAGAGATATAAATGAAGCCAAGGCTACAGCCAATTACAGTGTTTATGGTGTTTTATATAATTGGACTGCGGCTATGGCAGAAGAAAGTAGCAGTTGGAGTAATCCAAGCGGAGTGCAAGGTGCTTGTCCAGAGGGTTGGCATTTGCCGAGTGATGCTGAATGGGACATTTTAACGAATCATCTTGGAGGTGAAAGTGTAGCTGGCGGAAAACTAAAAGAAGCTGGAACAGCCCATTGGAGAAGCCCCAACACGGGAGCAACTAATGAAAGTGGATTTACAGCCCTTCCCGGAGGCACGCGCTACCGTACTGGGATTGTTGATATTGGAGGAAGTACTGGCTGGTGGACCGCTACTGATAACGGTGCTTCCGGCTTCAGTGCACATCTCGCTTGTTTTCGGTACGTGGGTAATAGTTATAGCGAATTAGGCGGAAACGGAAGAGATTCGGATAAACAGAATGGATATTCTGTTCGTTGCGTGAGGGATTAATTTAAATATATAAACTCTTAAAGTTAGGAGCACAAACATTTTGTTTAATGTCTTACACTCCTATCCAAAAGCCTATCAAAGCAAAAACATCAACAATCTAATTACACCCTTATTCTCGCTACCCACATTTCACTATTTCTAAAATAGATATGTGTGTGTAAGATTCTTATCATTTTCGTACATTTGCACCTAATATACACTATAAGCTGTTGTACGAAACTGGCCTTTGGGCCGTATTCGATAGCACTACACTTATTTGAAGAAAAAGAAATTGCATGCAAAATAATAATCAAAACAATGATACCAAAACTCCCAATATCAATTCTTTTAGCCGCGTAGAGTTGTTGCTTGGTAGCGAATCTTTGGAGCGAATGGCTTCTAAGAAAGTAATTCTGTTTGGTGTTGGAGGTGTGGGTAGTTGGTGCGCAGAGGCGTTGGTGAGAAGTGGTATAAAGCATCTTACAATGGTTGATCCAGACTGTGTGAACGCCTCTAATATCAATAGACAGCTACCTGCTA
>CAZBVD010000216.1:0-3522 GCA_964495235.1 uncultured Dysgonomonadaceae bacterium
CAGGTATGTTTTTATATCCTTTTTGGTTCTTTAAAAAGAAATTCTGAAATTTTCATTCTTTGTTTAATTATAAAAATCTAATTGCATGAGAAGAAATATACTTATTACATTATCGGGGTTAATCTTATCATTGCTCACTATAAATAGTGTGCAAGCCAATTTAAGGCATGTTAGCACATCTTGTATAGAGTATACAGACAATGTGCACAATCAAGTCGAAGTGGCAAGCAGTGACCCGAAAAATAGCAGTGTCCACGATGCAGCAAACAACTTATTGCTCAAATGGGTTGAATCGCTCTACTCTTACCAGCTTGATTACACAGATACTTCGCTCAATGGAGGAATATTGTGTCCTTCTTGTAACCGTGTTCATGGAAGATGTGGTGAAGCTATCCTTCCATTTTTATATACTTACGAGAAGACAGGAGATGAAAAGTATTTAACTGGTGCTAAAAAATTGATGAGTTGGATGGAAAATGTTCATCTGCACGATGGCTCTTGGATGAACGATGTAAATGTTTCTGGTTGGAATGGTACAACAGTGTTTATGGCAATATCGCTTTATGAATCGTTGGATAACTATGGATATTTACTCGATGATTCCACAAAGAGTGTTTGGCAAGAACGTTTACTAAAGTCAGGCGAGTTTATTTTTAACAATGATATTATATATAGTCGCAAACGGGAAGGGATGCGAAATCAGAATGTTAACTACTCTGCATCTGCAATATATGCTCTTAATGCAATTGGAGTGATGTTCAATCGTCAAGATTTTATAGATAAAGCACAAGAGATAGCTACCGATTTAAAACCGTTTTTCACAGACAATGAGCAGTTCTTATTTGGTGAAGGACCTAATATTTGGGAGAAAACAAAAAATGGCTGTTTACCTATTGATTTAGCATACAATGTAGAAGAGTCTCTTCCAAATATGTTTTTATATGCTTTTGCGGTAAATGATAATGAGCTTATTGACCTGCTTACAAAATCTATGGATACTCATTTAGAGTTTATGTTACCAGATGGAGCCTGGGATAATAGCTGGGGTACACGTAGTTTTAAATGGGCTTATTGGGGAGGAAGAACAAGTGATGGGTTTATGGGAGAATACCTTTCATTTTTAGTAAATGAAAGACCAGCGTACTATGAAGCTGTAAAGCGTAATATAGCATTGTTAAATGAAGCGACTCACAACGGTTTGCTTTATGGTGGAATGCATTATCGTGATAATGATATGGCTCCTTGTATACATCACACATTTACTCATTCTAAAGCGCTAGCCTCTTTTTTGAAAACACCTATTCACACACTAAAAGAAACACCTTTGCCAAGAGATATAGAGTATGGGGTTAAACATTTCAAAGATATCAACACCTGGCTTGTTTCAGAAAATGAGTGGCGTTCCACCATTACTGGTTATGATTCAGAATATAGTGTAAAAGGGCTTCATCCATTAGGAGGAGCACTTTCTATGTTGTGGAGCGAAAAAATAGGACCTGTTTTTGCAGCTACCATGAATACATATACAATGGTAGAGCGTCCTAACATGCAGGCATACATTCAAGAGTATCAAATGGCTGGTACTCCGCGTGTTGAATTGTATGAAAATGATGTTATGTATAGTAATTTGGACGATTTAAACACGAAAATAGATTATAGCAAAAAAGACGGGAAACATATCTTCCATATTACAACTCATTTAGTTGATAACAAGCAAGAGTATTCTTCTTTTGGAAAGGAAGCTGTTGAAATAATATATGAGTTTGATAGTGAAGAGGTAATTGTTAAATGCACTATTCCTAAATCATTAAGAAAAGGAGGAGCACGATTAACTCTTCCTATTATATCGTCACCAACAGAGGAGATAAAGCTAACAAGCAGGTTGCTTTCAGTTGATAAAGGAGAGAATATATTATTGATTGAAACAGATGCTTTATTAAATATTGCACCTGTTAATAAAAATGGGCGAATATTTAATCCAGTACCAGGTTTTTCTTTTATACCTATTTTTGTAGAACCAGATTTAAATGGCAATATAGAAGTTTCTTTGAAAGTAGAAAACAAAGTAATATAACTATAAAAGTAAATTAATAATGGGAAGAAATATACTTATTACAATAGCGGCATTAATCTTATCATTGCTCTCTATAAATAGTGTACAAGCCAATTTAGAGCATGCTAGCACATCTAGCATAGAATATAGAGACAATGTTCCCAGTCAAGCCGAAGATATAAGTAGTAGCACTAAGAACACCAATGTCCACGATGTAGCAAACAACTTATTGCTCAAATGGGTTGAATCGCTCAACTCTTACCAGCTTGATTACACAGATACTTCGCTAAATGGAGGGATATTGTGTCCTGCATGTAATCGTGTTCATGGAAGATGTGGTGAAGCTATTCTCCCATTTCTATATACTTACGAAAAGACAAAAGATGAAAAGTACTTATCAGGAGCTAAAAAACTGATGAGCTGGATGGAAAATGTTCATCTCCACGATGGCTCTTGGATGAACGACGTGAATGTATCCGACTGGAATGGCACAACAGTGTTTATGGCAATATCGCTTTATGAAGCGTTAGACAATTACGGTTACTTTCTTGACGACTCTACCAAAAACGTTTGGCAAGATCGACTATTAAAAGCTGGAGAGTTTATTTACGGAAATAAGTTCATATTTAGCAGAAAGCGTGAAGGTATGCGTAATATGAATGTAAACTATTCAGCTTCTGCAACATATGCTCTTAATGCAATAGGAGAGATGTTTAATCGACAAGACTTTATAGACAAAGCACGAGAAATAGCTGCCGATTTAAAACCATTCTTTACAGAATATGAGCAGTTCTTATTTGGTGAAGGACCTAATATTTGGGAAAAAACAAAAAATGGATGTCTGCCTGTCGATCTGTTGTACAATGTTGAGGAATCGCTTCCTCACATGCTTACATATGCTTTTGCAGTAAATGATAGTGAGTTTATTGATTTGCTAACAAAATCTATGGATACTCATTTAGAGTTCATGTTACCAGATGGAGCTTGGGATAACAGCTGGGGTACACGTAGTTTTAAATGGGCCTATTGGGGAGGAAGAACAAGCGATGGTTTCATGGGTGGATATTCACTGCTTGGTGATAAAAGACCACCTTACTACGAAGCAATAAAGCGTAATGTAGCCCTTCTAGATAAGGCTACCCACAATGGCTTGCTTTATGGCGGCATGCATTACTATGACAATGATATGGCTCCCTGCATACATCACACATTTACTCATGCTAAGGCATTAGCTTCTTTCTTGAAAACTCCTGTTCATACTCCAAGGGAGAGCCTTTTGCCAAGAGATATTAAATATGGGGTTAAACATTTCAAAGATATCAATACGTGGCTTGTTTCTGACAGCGAATGGCGCGCCACTATTACTGGATTTGATGCAGAGTATAAAGTTAAAGGAACTCATCCAATGGGTGGCGTGCTCTCTATGTTGTGGAATGAGAAAGTTGGACCTGTTTTTGCAGCTTCAATGA
>CAZBVD010000217.1:0-3518 GCA_964495235.1 uncultured Dysgonomonadaceae bacterium
AAGTCTTAAATTTCAAATCCTACTACGTGAGATTTGAAAAAGAAGCCTTAAAAGTCAAATCTGGGTCATACAGAATTCCATAATTAAGTTATGAAAGTCAATCTCACACTGTAGGATTCAACAATCAGGTTATAAAACTTAAATCTTATTGACTAAGAAATGACTTTCATTTCCATAAATTAAGGTGAAATCCAATAAAAAAGAGAGATAACCGCATTCATGTTCACACCTTGCCCTTTTTATCCCATACAATTTTATTGCTTTAAATAAATTTTTTATGCTAAGTTTGTATTATAAACCAACGAGATGAATTTACAAACTCCTGTAATATTTCCTAAAGCTAGTTTCGATATCACACATCGTTCAACAATACTATTGTTTGGATCTTGTTTTTCAGAAAATATCGGATTAAAGTTGATAGAAGATAAGTTTTCTGTCAATGTAAATCCCTTTGGTGTATTGTATAACCCCTTTTCTATTTCTAATGCAATCAACAGATTGATAGATAGGCAAGAGTTTACACAAGACGATTTTGTTTGTCACAACAATAGCTACCATAGCTTTATGCATCACGGTTCATTTTCCAATCCCACACTTAATGATGCCGTAACTAAAGTAAACAAAGAGTTTAATTTAGCATCTACACAGCTTGAAGTTGCTGACTTTCTCTTAATCACATTTGGCACCTCCTATGTTTTTAGATTGAAAGAGACGGGAGAGATTGTAGGTAATTGTCATAAAATACCAGCCAACCAGTTTAAGAGAGAGCGATTAACAATTGATGAAATTGTTTCTGCATGGAGCAAGCTCATTGAAAGACTCTTGGCTTCTAACCCCAACCTTAAAATACTATTTACAGTGAGTCCTATTCGTCATTTCAGAGATGGAGCTCACGATAATCAATTAAGCAAATCAATACTTCATTTGTCAATTGATAATTTGATGCAACTATTCCCTTCAAACTCCTTTTATTTTCCTGCATATGAGATAATGATAGATCAGCTACGCGATTATAGGTTTTACACCGATGATATGCTGCATCCCTCTCAGCTGGCACAAAATTATATTTGGAAAAGATTTGGAGAGTACTGTTTTTCTGAAGCAACTCAAGCTATTATAACAGAGTGGCAACGTATTCATCAATCATTGTCTCACAGACCTTATAATGCCAGCTCCGATGCATACAAAAAGTTTCTCTATCGAACAATTAACGATATAGAAGCGTTTCAACAAAAGCATCCGTTCATATCGTGTGTGAACGAAAAACAACATCTAGCACGTTTAATCCAAAACATTTAAAAGAACATTACTATATATGAAATATAATATTTCAGAAATTATAGCTGCGCTTGGCATAAAGCAAAAAAAGATAATTCATGACTCAGTAATAACAATTCTGCTCACAGATAGTAGAAAAATATCTAACCCAGAGCAAACTCTTTTCTTTGCATTAACCACTAAAACTAACGATGGGCATAACTTCATAAATGATTTATACTCACAGGGAGTTAGAAATTTTGTGGTTTCTACAAACTATATTATTAGTGATACTCACACTGAAGCCAATTTTCTTGTTGTAAAAACTCCGCTTGCAGCTTTGCAAAAGCTAGTTTCTTATCATCGTCATAAGTTTGATATTCCTGTAATAGGAATTACAGGTAGCAATGGAAAAACGGTGGTTAAGGAGTGGTTGTATCAATTGCTTCATTATGATTACAACATTGTTAGATCGCCACGTAGTTACAACTCTCAAACCGGAGTTCCTCTTTCTGTATGGCAGTTAGACGATGCCGCCACGTTGGGGATATTTGAGGCTGGAATTTCTATGCCCGACGAAATGGAGTATCTAGAGCCTGTTATTCATCCTACTATAGGAGTGTTCACAAAATTGGGAGAGGCTCATCAAGAAAACTTTGCATCTATGCAGCAGAAATGCACCGAGAAGCTGGAGTTGTTTATCAATAGTGAAGTAATTATTTACAACGAGGATAATCTAATAATATCACGGTGCGTTGAGAATATGGCTCTTTCGCACAAAACTTTCACATGGTCGCGCCAGAATAGAGAAAGTCCACTTTATATTTCCAATATACAATCAACAGACAATAAAACCATTATTAAATACTCCTTCTTAGGTTATGAAACAGATTTAGAGATACCCTTTATTGATGGGGCTTCTATTGAAAATGCCATCTCCTCACTTGCCACTCTTTTATACATGAGGGTGTTGCCCAAAGATATTAAAGAGAGAATGATTACATTAGAGCCTGTTGCAATGCGGCTAGATGTTAGAACTGGTAAAAATGGTTGTATCCTTATCAATGATACTTATAATTCAGATTTCAACTCCATAAAGATAGCCTTAGAGTTTCAAAATCAACGAAAGATGGATAAGCCACTGAAGAAAACTCTAATACTCTCAGATGTTTTTCAGTCGGGCTTATTGCCAAAGACTTTATATAGAAAAGTTTCAGAGGTTGTAGAACAGAACAGTATTGATAAAATAATTGGCATTGGATCTGATATTTCTCAGTTTAGCTCTGTTTTCAATATGGAAAAACAGTTCTTCAATACCACTGATGATTTCATTAAATCTCAGATATGGAAACAATTTAAAAATGAACTTATACTGGTAAAAGGTGCGCGTAGTTTTCATTTCGAAAGAATTATTGCATTATTAGAGAAACGAATACATGAAACAGTGCTTGAAGTAGATTTAGATGCTTTGGTACATAATTTCAACTTATATAAATCGAAAATAGATCGCAATGTAAAACTAATAGCAATGGTAAAGGCCAATGGATATGGTGCTGGTGCAGTGGAGATTGCCAAAACATTACAGTATTACCGCTGTGGTTATCTTGCAGTTGCAGTTGCTTCGGAGGGTGTGTCGCTCAGAGATGCTGGTATTACAATACCTATTATTGTTCTCAATCCAGAAAAAAATGCTTTCGAAGAGTTGTTTAATGCTGGCTTAGAGCCTGAAATATATAATTTTCGTATACTCGATTCATTCATTAAAGATGCTAAGCGTCTTGGTGTTACCGATTACCCCATTCATGTAAAATTAGACACAGGCATGCATCGTCTTGGGTTTGTTCGCGATGAGATACCTGCACTTATCGATATATTGCAAAAACAAAAAAGTTTACGCATTGAATCTGTCTTTACGCATTTAGCTGCTAGCGAAAGCTGGGTGTTTGACGAATATACTGCAAAACAAGTGGAAACGTTTGAAGAGTTGGCAACTCAAATAGAAGAGCAGTTTAATTATAAAATACACCGCCATGTTTTAAATTCAGCAGGCATTGAGCGTTTTCCTAATAGTCAACATGATATGGTGCGTCTAGGAATTGGCCTTTATGGAATAAGCGCTAGCGGAATAAATGGCTTACAGAATGTATGCACTCTCAAAACTACTATTCTGCAAATAAAAACATTGAAGAGTAACGATAGTGTGGGGTATGGTCGTAAAGAGATGTTAGATCACGATGCACGTATTGCCACAATCCGCATTG
>CAZBVD010000218.1:0-3511 GCA_964495235.1 uncultured Dysgonomonadaceae bacterium
TATTTGGTGTAAAGTGACTTTTTATAACAAGTAGGTTTTAACAATCTGTTTATCAGCGGCTTTAATCGCAAAGCTAATTTAACAATGGCCGATACTTAGGTTGGCCACTACAAACAAATAGTTATATTAAAGAGGAGCGGCCACATCGATACTACCTTTTCTATTTCATCATCACACAATTTAGGGCTAGTTTTGGCTAACAATATTTTACAAATAAGCGGTTTGTATGTGGTTGGCGAAAGTTTGCAGAACTGTGTTTATGTTCTTTTTTATGAGAGGCATTGGTTTGATTGAAGTAGTATTTTCTTCTCAATTTATTTTTATTGCAATAGTGTATTGCATTTTGTTTTTAAGAAATTGTTGTTTTCACATTTTTACTAATATGCTATTGTCATAACTTTTTTAGCAGTGCATATCTGTTGGTGCGGCAAAGATGAAAATCTTGGGAGCTTGTTCAAATCCTGATAAACTCATTCGAACACTGCTATTTTAACACCTCCAGGTGATCCTATTTCTAATACTTTGCTCACTTTGGTTCCCTGAGTATTAAAAAGCATCACTTTTTTTTTAAATTATTGTCCTCTCTCAATTCCTGTGATTGTCTCTCAGCTTTGTATTTTCTATGCCAGTAATCAAACTTGTTCATATTATATTGCTTATCCTTCACTAAATCTTTTTTCTTCATTCCAGAGGACAACCAAGCTTTTACATCTTGATACATTTGTTCTTGCACATCCATGTTTTTTTAGTGGCAAAGTTCATGAAATGAAATGTAGTTGGTCGGAGGGATACATTATGACATAAAATTTGCATCCAACTAGCAAGAAGAGGTTTACGGCTCATAAAGAGATATTTATACCCAAATTGTAAGAAACCTTACAATTTTCAACCTTAAAACAGTTGACATTTGCAATAAAAAAGAGTATATTTGTTCTCACTAACATGAGATGGTGTTTTCTATTTAGTTTTCCTGTTGCAAAAAACTCTGTGTTGAGCCATTTTGCAAAGACTACCCAATATCTTCACACCATAAGTACTCAACAAGAATAAAGAAAAGATTATGACTCAAGAGATGAAGTATCGTGCCTACACGTTACATAACTATAAAGAAATTCCACAAATTAAGAATCTGTCGCCACAAGATATAGAGGCAATTGAAGTTGTTGGAAGAGTTTTACCTTTCAAAGCAAACAATTATGTTGTTGAACAGCTTATTGATTGGAATAATATACCCAACGACCCAATATTCACACTCACCTTTCCACGTAAAGAGATGTTGTCGGAAGAGCACTACAATGAAGTGTTAAATATGCTTGACGACGATTCAAGCACACCCGAATATAAAGAAGCAATAGATACAATACGCAGAACCCTCAACCCCAACCCTGCAGGTCAGGAACACAACATACCCACCTTAGAAGGAGAAAGCCTAGATGGAATGCAACACAAATATAGAGAAACAGTTCTCTTCTTTCCAAGCCAAGGACAAACTTGCCATGCCTATTGTACATTTTGCTTTAGATGGCCACAGTTTTCAGGCATGAACGATTTGAAATTTGCCATGAAAGAAGCAGATTTACTACACCAATACTTACTGGAACACAAAGAAGTAACCGATGTACTCTTTACGGGTGGCGACCCTTTAACAACAACTAGCAGAATACTCGCTACCTATATTGAACCGCTACTCACTGAAGAGTTTGCTCACATTCGTAACATTAGAATAGGCTCTAAAGCCCTATCATACTGGCCCTATAGATTCCTTACTGATAAGGATGCTGATAATCTGATTGAGCTATTTGAAAAAGTAAAAAAAGCAGGTAAAACTCTTGCATTTCAAGCACACTTTAACCATCCAACCGAGCTTTCTACCGACGTAGTGAAAGAGGCAATAGAACGCATCCAAAGCACAGGTGCTCAAATACGCACACAGTCGCCCCTACTAGACAAAATAAACAATAGCCCCGAAATATGGATAGATATGTGGCAAAAGCAAGTTGAGTTGGGTTGCATTCCTTATTATATGTTTATTGCACGCGACACTGGCTCAAAAGCATTCTTCGAAGTACCACTTGTTGACGCTTGGAAGCTATTTAGTAAAGCTTATTCGAGCGTGAGCGGTATATGCCGTACAGTAAGAGGGCCAAGCATGAGTGCCTATCCAGGTAAAGTAGCAGTAAGAGGTGTAAGAGAAATAAAAGGAGAGAAAATGTTTATATTAAATTTCCTTCAATGTCGTAACCCCGAACTTGTGGGTATACCATTTTTTGCAAAGTATGACGCAGAAGCTACATGGCTTGATCAACTGAAACCAGCATTTGGCGAGGAAAAGTTTTTCTACGAGAAAGACAACCTATTAGGTGAAGGAACCGATAATAAAGAAATATGGGGGCTAGCATAATAAAACAGTGAAAACATTTAATCAGCACCCTAAGTAACCTATATACAAGGTGTCTTAGGGTGCTTTTTTAATAATGCATAAATCTGTTGGCGATTCTATATTTTATAGATTTTGCAATGAACTTGAAATAATTTGTTAACTTTGAGTTTTAAAACTGATTATAACAACTAATTCATTGAGTAAAGTCAAATAAAAATATAAATCTACAATAGACATAAAAAGATTTGACATTAAAAATTCCGCTTATATGAAGAACAATAAAAAAAACCTCTCTTCTATCCTTAAAACCATTGCACAAGATCGAGAAAGAACAAACATTCTTCGCAGTGGAGAGCAAAACCTAATAGCATACTTGGTTCAAAGAGTGCCCAAATGGCTTACATCTGATGGACTGTCGTATATTGGACTATTCGGCAATCTGTTTGTTGCAGTGTGTCTTGCACTAGCAGGGTTTCTAAATCAACCCATATATCTACTTATTAGTTTACCAGGATTTATCATCAACTGGTATGGTGACTCACTTGACGGACGACTAGCCTACTATCGCAATATTCCACGCAAATGGTATGGTTTTAGCCTCGATATAACTATCGACTGGATAGGACTTGCTATGATTGGATTGGGCTTCTTGTTTTACGCCGACGTACAATGGAAATGGCTTGGTTACGTGTTTGTAGTACTATATGGTTGGGAAATGGTAACTGCTCAGCTCAGGTATAAAGTAACTGGTAAGTACTCTATCGACTCGGGTATTTTTGGCCCTACAGAGTTGCGCATCATACTAATGGCTATTATTACAGCTGAGTATTTTTTCGAAGGAGCTATCTACTACCTAGTTATCGCAGCGTGTGCTATACTTGTAATTACCAATATTACCGATTCTGGCAAACTATTGAAAGCTGCAGACGAGAGAGATGAAAAAGAGAAAAAAGAAAAAGCTACTAAGCAAGCAGAAGAGAATAGAAAGATTCATACTTTAAAAACTAAAGACAAATAAACTATCAATTACATTCGATTTGTACTTGATATTAAAATGAAGACTACCTGAGAATTTTAGGTGGTCTTTTTTTTATTATCTTTATACTTTCAAAAATAAAGAAACTACTACTA
>CAZBVD010000219.1:0-3499 GCA_964495235.1 uncultured Dysgonomonadaceae bacterium
AACAGAATCTTGTAGAATCAGATTTTGAGTTACTGATTCCTCAGCTTTATTGGCTATTTTTTTTATACGCAACTCAATGTCTGTAACCTCATTAAATTTACCAATCGTGTCAGGCTCATTAAACTCTGATGCAGATAAATGTAAACTTGATGCTATAAATATTAATATAAGTAATTGTGTAAACTGATTCATATTCACATATTTGATTGAGAAACAAAAAAATAAGGAGGATATATTAAAAGTACAAAGTTATAAAAAAAATCTCTATTATAATAGATACAACTGGAAACATAGTTTTCTACAACCAAAAACGCAGTAAATATACACTTCATTGAAAAATTAAAAGATCCAAATATTAGTGCGGTACACGTTGAATTTGTATTTTTGCACAAATAACAAACACTTTTCTTGTATAACTGTTTACTTATTAGCTGAAATAGCACACTCTGAATTATCTCTAGCACAATCTGCAAAGATGAAAACAATAGGCTAAACTTTTATTTAATTAGAAACGTTATTGTACTCGTAATAAATATAATCTGAACTCTTAATCTTCAAATAAATAAAACAATGAATAAAGTAAAGTACACAATCATTATTGCAATTATAAGTGTTTTCACTCTCTCAAGTTGCGGTTACAACTCTATGGTGAACAAACAGGAAGCGGTAACAGCAGAATGGGCACAAGTTCAAAGTGAATATCAACGACGTGCCGATTTAATTCCCAATCTCGTAAACACAGTAAAAGGATATGCAGCACATGAACAAGAAACGTTTACTGAGCTAGTAAATGCACGCACACGAGCTACACAAGTGAATATAAATGCTGAAGATTTAACAGAAGAAAGCATAAAACAATTTCAACAAGCTCAGGGTGAATTAAACGCTGCATTAGGCAAATTGATTGCGATTACAGAAAGCTATCCTGAATTAAAAGCAAATGAGAATTTTCTATCACTACAAGATGATATTTCTGGGACGGAAAATAGAATTAAAATAGCAAGGAATAGATTTAATGAAGCAGCACGAGATTACAATCAATATATCAGGAGTTTTCCTCATGTGATCTATGCGGGGTGGTTTGGTTTTAATAAAAAAGGGTATTTTGAGGCAGATGCTGGAGCACAAACTGCACCAGCAGTAAACTTTTAACTGTAACAAAAAACACTAAATAGGTTTCTTTCAACCGAAAGAACCAAACTAACTTAAGTTGAAAGATATAGATAATCCTAAAATTGTTGAAGCAATACGGCAAGCAGAACTTCTCACTTCCGAACGAAATAAGAGTATATATTGCTAAACACTGCAAAGAGGATGCACTAGAAAAAGCTTCAGGTGTTTTTCAAAAACTGAAAATGCATAATACAGCATCAGGAAATGCTGTTCTCATATTTGTATGTCGTACCGATCATAAGGCTGCAATCCTTGGAGATAAAGGAATTAATAGCATTATCAAGGACGGTTTTTGGGACAGCACACTGAATGAATTAACAACTTATTGCTCAAAAGACTTAATTACCGAAGGTATTTGCAGAGCCGTCAACAAAGTAGGTAATTTAATAAAACAAAAATACCCCTACTTAGATGGATATATAAACGAATTAGATAATGAAATTATTCTGGAAGATTAGCTTACAGCTAATAGTACTTTTACTACTTTCTCAAAATCTGTTTGCACAAGATATACCTGCACCAATGTTGCCACCACGACTGGTGAATGACTTTGCTAATGTGTTTTCTGAATCAGAGAGACAAGCACTCGAAAGCAAACTACTTACCTACAATGACACAACATCTACACAAATATACGTAGTTACTGTTACTGATTTAGGTGGATATGAAGTTTCAGACTATGCTTTCAAACTGGGCGAACAATGGGAAGTAGGACAAAAAGGAAAAGACAATGGGGCTGTTATTCTTATAAAACCCAAAGTAGGCAATAGTAGAGGTCGTGCATATATTTCTGTAGGATATGGACTAGAGGGGAGTATTCCCGATGGTTATGCAGGTAGAATTATTCGCAACAGAATGATTCCTCATTTTGAAGATAATGACTACTTCAGTGGCGTAAACGCTGCAATTGACTCCATGATTAAACGTCTTGAAGGCGAATTTGATCCAGAAATGGAGGAAAAGGATGAAGGCATGTCTCTTGCCGCAATTATCTTATTTGCAATATTTTTCATCTTCTTCATTATAGCCATTTCTAAAAAAGCCGATGATGGCAAAAATATTGGTAGCGACGGTTCTAGTAGCAGCAGAAGAGGCCCTGTATTCTTTCCCCCTATAGTAGGCGGAGGTCGCAGAGGTGGCTTCGGAAGTGGTGGAGGAGGATTTGGAGGTGGTGGCTTTGGTGGCGGCGGTGGAGGTCGCTTTGGTGGCGGCGGTGCTGGAGGTAGTTGGTAGTTCATTTATAAAAATCAGTGTTAAATTGTCAAAGTTAATTACAATTTTAGGTCCCACAGCAAGTGGGAAAACGCCTTTTGCAGTAGAACTTGCAAATAAAACTATGGGTGAGATTATTAGTGGCGATTCACGCCAAGTTTACAGACTGATGGATATTGGTACTGGAAAAGACCTATATGAGTATACAATAGGAGATAAAACTATTAAACATCACCTTATAGATATTAAAGAACCTGGTGAAAAGTATACGTTGTATGATTTTCAAAAAGACTTTCATGTTGCCTATCAAGATATATTACGGCGAAACAAAACTCCAATTCTATGTGGAGGAACGGGCCTTTACATTGAATCAGTATTAAGAGGTTATGATTTAAAGGAAGTACCTAAAAATCAAAAGCTACGTGATTCACTCAAAAGCAAAACGCTAGACGAACTAACAACCATCTTGAAAAAATATAAAGACCTACACAATTCAACAGACACTCAAACTCAAAAAAGAGCAATAAGAGCAATAGAGATAGCAGTTTTTCAACAAGAACATAAAGCAACCTCACAAAACTATGAGCCAATTGATTCTATAGTTATAGGCCTATCTATTGATAGAGAAAGCAGGCGATATAAAATATCTTCTCGACTTAAAGCTAGAATTGATGAGGGTATGATAGATGAAGTGAAAAACATTCTATCTCTTGGTGTAGCTCCCGAAGACCTTATTTATTATGGCTTGGAGTATAAGTTTGTGACACTTCACGCAACTGGGCAATTATCCTTTCAAGAAATGTTTAACCAACTTGAAATAGCCATCCATCAATTTGCTAAAAGACAAATGACATGGTTTAGAGGTATGGAACGACGAGGAGTGAAAATTACCTGGATTGATGCTCTCTTACCAATGGAAGAAAAGGTAGATAAAGCAATGCAGCTTATTTCAAGACAGTTTTGATTGATTCATATTAAAAACGAAACTCTTTTTTGTGGTTTTACATTCAAAAAAAATTCCATTCAAACAATAGATAATGAATAAAAATAGATTCCCTATACATAAGTTCAATTCAATAGAAACACCGTTTTATTATTACGATATTGAATTGCT
>CAZBVD010000220.1:0-3494 GCA_964495235.1 uncultured Dysgonomonadaceae bacterium
GGCAATTGGGAAGTTCAAGGCTTTGGCACTCCTATTTACGTGAACCAACCTTATGAATTCACCTCACCTGGGCATGCACCATTTTGGGATGAACCTCTACCACCACTAGTTCCAGAAGAGTTTAATCCAACTGGAACGTACCGTAAAGAATTTGAGATTCCTCAGGCATGGAACGGTCAAGAAATAATATTGAGTTCTGATGGTACAAAAGGCGTTGCCTATTTCTACCTCAACGGAGAATTCCTAGGAATGACCAAAGATAGCAAACTACCTGCACGCTTTAACATTACAGATCTTGCTGTTGCTGGCAAAAACGTACTATCAGTACAGATGCATCGTTTCTCAGATGCTAACTACCTAGAGTGTCAAGACTTTTGGCGCATAAGTGGTTTTGAACGTGATGTTTATTTATATACACGCCCTAAACTACACATTGAAGACTTTTTTGCTAAAACTCCTCTTGATGAAACATATCAACATGGAGAATTTAACCTAGATGTTGATGTAGCCAATGCTAATAACACTGCTGGAGACTTCTCTCTTTCATACCAACTAATAGATGCAAACAACAATGTAGTAGCCGAAGAAACAAAAGAAGGTGTTGCAAACAACAAGACCAACATCACATTTAGCAAGCAACTTGCTAATGTAAAGAAATGGTCGGCCGAAGAACCCAATTTATATACACTGGTACTTGACCTGAAAGATAAAAGCGGTTCAACTATAGAAGCTACTAGCATAAAAGTGGGTTTTAGAACTGCTGAAATTAAAGACAAACAATTCAAAATAAACGGACAACCCGTTTTGGTGAAAGGTGTGAACGTACACGAACACGACCAACTTACAGGGCACTACGTTACAGAGGAAGTAATGCGTAAAGACTTTGAGCTTTTCCGTAAATACAACGTGAATACTGTACGCACATCGCACTATCCTCAACCCGAAATGTTTTATAAACTAGCCGATGAGTATGGTATATATGTAATTGACGAAGCAAATATTGAAAGTCACGGCATGGGATATGATTTATCTAAAGGCAAAACACTAGGGAACAATCCTCTTTTCTTAGAAGACCACATGAACCGTACTATTGGTATGGTTGAAAGAGACAAGAATCATCCATCTGTAGTTACTTGGTCGCTCGGAAACGAAGCTGGCAATGGATACAACTTCTACCAGACCTATTTGTGGATACAAGGTAGAGATTCTTCTCGTCCAATACAATATGAACGTGCAGAACTAGAGTTCAATACAGATATTTTTTGTCCAATGTATGCACGTCCTCATACAATTGAAGCGTATGCAAAGAACCCAGACGCTGACCGTCCGCTTATTCTTTGTGAGTATGCTCACACAATGGGTAATAGCTTAGGTAACTTTACTGAGTATTGGGACCTAATACGCAACTACCCTTTACTACAAGGTGGTTGTATTTGGGATTGGGTTGACCAAGGGTTGCTCGAAAAAGACGAAGATGGAACAAAATACTGGACATGGGGAGGAGACTATGGAGAGAAAGGAACTCCTTCTTCTGGCAACTTTTGTATAAATGGAGTTGTATTTCCTGACAGAACTGTTAAACCTCATACTGAGGAGATGCGAAAAGTATATCAAAATGTATGGTTCAAGAATTTCGATTCTACCAATGGAACAGTTGAAATATATAATGAGAACTTCTTTATAGACCTTAGTCAATACAACATTGGCTACACTATTAAATCAGATGGTAAAGTTTTGACAACAGGCAAGATTGATGCAAATGTAGCACCACAAGAAACCAAGAAAGTCTCTGTTGATAACTTTGCAAAAGTTGCCAATACATCGGCACAATTAAGTGTTGAGTTTGAGGTAACACAAAAAGAAGAAGCACGTTACATACCTGCAGGTTGGGTTGTTGCGCGCGATCAGTTTTTGGTAAACAACTACCCTGCACTTCAATTAGCTAGTAACATGAAACCTGCCAGTCTGAAAGAAGGTGTTGAGGAAATTGAGGTAAGTGGAAAAGGTTTTAAAGCTCTGTTCAATAAATCAACTGGTGTAATGACTTCATATAAATACAGAAACACCGAGTATGTAAATAATGAGTTCGGATTACGTCCATTTTTCTGGCGTGCTCCTCTAGATAATGATTATGGTGCAAAACTACCTCAGAAACTTAAAGCGTGGCAAACTGATAGCTATCAAGATTTAAGTGTAGATGACATTACAGTTGTATCGGGCAATGAAACAACAACTATTACAACAAAGTACACTTACCCAGCGTCTAAAAGCACTTGGGAAGTAATGTACACTATCTACAACAACGGAACTATCAAAGTGGACAACACGTTTGATGCATCTAAATCAGATACAGAGTTGATACCACGTATCGGAATGCGTATGCAACTTCCTGCTTCTGTAATAAATGCAGAGTATTATGGACGTGGCCCATGGGGAAATTATAGCGACCGTAAAACATCTACTTTTGTTGACAGATACCAATCTCCCATTTCAGAGATGGTAACAAAATATGTTGCACCACAAGAAAACAATCATCATACCGATGCACAATGGTTGGCTTTAACACAAAAGTCTGGCAGAGGTCTTCTGTTTGTTGCCGATGACAAGTTTGAGTTTAATGCCTCAAACTACTTGTTGGAAACAATCTCTAATGGAGAAACACTTAATAACGATTCTCCAGTTGGCACAGTGCCGCTCAACAAGCACATCAACGCCTACAAACCATCGCAACTAGTTGACCTGTTTATCGATTACACCATGCAAGGTGTTGGAGGTAACAACAGCTGGGGGGCATTGCCAATGGATGATTATCTAATAAAACCAACAAGCACTCCTATTACATATAGCTTTACAATTATCCCAATTAATAACACATCGGAGATTAAGAGCTATTTTGGGAAATAGACTGTTAGCAACTGAGTCTTTGGAAAGCAAAGACTATTAAATAAAAAAAGGATGCACTCTTATAGGGTGCATCCTTTTTTTGTTTTTGTGCGCAGTATAAACCATTACATAAACAACAAAAAGTCTATTCTACTTCAAAAAGTCTCTCATCTTCATCTCCTTAAAATCGCCCATTTGTTTAAGCTGCCCCATATCTATTTTTTTCTTATTCCCAATTACAACATATACTACGGGTTGTCCTTGAATATGCTGCTGATAGAAACCCTCTAGGTCTTTTAATGTCATATCCGACACCTCGTCTACCAATAATTGGTTTGGGTCTTGGGTATATCCCTGTTGCTTATAATAAGCTATTTGTTGCGACTTCTCTCGAAAGTTGGGGTAAGCGCTTTGCGCTTGATTAATTAAACTCTCTTTGGCCGCTTCAAATCTTTTCTCGCTTAAGGGCATATTAGTTAAAAGAGATTGTAGTGCTTGTAATGCATCGGTTGTTTTATCAGCTTGTGTAGAAAGTAGCATATTAAAGAGCATCGATTTATCATTCAACTTTATTGGAGGATTCTCCATAGTTGAACTAGCACGATAGGCCA
>CAZBVD010000221.1:0-3483 GCA_964495235.1 uncultured Dysgonomonadaceae bacterium
CTGCTGCAATGACGTCTGACTTAATGACGCTCTGCTTTTTTGGTACTACTCCCTGCCTTTATCTTCCTTTAGATAAGTCTTTACCCTTAACTTCTTATTGGTTTGTAATCTTAATGGGAGGTCTTTTGGGCTTACTTGCTTATTTCTACCAATACTGCCTCTTAAGCCTTAAACCCATTTATTCAAAACTTACTATCATCCCTAAAATCTACCACAGTATTATTCCGCTGATCTTAGTAATTCCGATTGGCCTTTGGAATGCGAAGCTGCTTGGCGGTTCTCACGATTTTATCTCTGGTCTTTTTGAACCAACCTTTATGAAAAATATCCAAACTGGGATGCTAAGTCTAACTTTGTTGCCACTTATTTGGTTTATTGTTCGCTTTATTTTTTCAATGATCTCATATGGTGCCTCAGTTCCTGGTGGTATTTTTATGCCAATTCTTGTTTTAGGAGCCTTACTAGGTGTTATCTTCGCCGTGATTATGATTCACTCCGGAATTGCTCCAAAGCGTTGCTATGGCATTATTATTGTTACCTCCATGTGTGCTTACTTTGGTGCTATTGAAAAAGCACCCTTTACTGCTTTAACCCTGCTAACAGAAATGGTTGGCTCAGTTGAACAGATCTTTCCAATGCTCGTGGCAACTTTTATTGCTTATTTCGTTTTAGATCTCTTAGGTGGAAAACCAATCTACGAGGCCTTAAGAATTCAAATGGATTTTCAGAAGTTATATGCTCCCAAACGTTAAAAATACAACTGACAAATAACCCTCACAACAAAAAAGATGTCGTTAATCTTCGCACTACGCGTTGATTAAACGACATCTTTTTTGTTTAATATTTCTACAAGTTGATCATAATGCTGAAGGCTAGGCCCCAAATAATAGCATAGATGACAACAATCATTACTAGATAAATTACTGCACCCCAGAATGGATCGTGGATCATCTTTTCAGTTCCTGGATCAGGACAAACAACCAATAAGAATGAACCTAAAGAAAACAGTGCGTAGAAGATCCAAACTAAGGCTTCTCCAAATCCAAGCAAGCCTGAACTTAAGCTTAGGATTAAGAAGAAGAATGCACAAATTACAATCCAGAAATTCCAGTTAGTTACTTGTGCAACCTTGTTGACATACTGCCAAAAGCCGCCGGTACTACCGAACACGAACAAGTGACCAACCATGGAACAAAGAATCGTAATAATTTGAACACAGAACAGAATTACGATTGCCCAGAAGGTAAAACCTGATGCATGATGGATCAGCGTAATATCAAACATATTAGCAATATAATTGCTAGTAATAGCTAAACCAATGAATAATACAATATCTTCACCTAATAAGGTAACGACTCCGTACCACTTTTCCCCTAGGTTGTGGCCGAGAGGATAGCGCCATGACTCTACTAGCCAACGCCAATAAGTGTTAGGAGTTTCCTCTTGTGGAGCTTGAACTTCATCTTTCATAATAAATTTCCTCCTCAAGATTATTGATCTTTCACTTTTTATTATAACAATATTCTTTATTCATAGGCAGAATAAGGACTTTTTTGTTATTAAACACAAAAAACAAGCAACCATTTCAGTTGCTTGTTTTCGATGAAAAATGTTAAACGATATTTTATGTAAAAATAAAATAAAAGATAAGTGGATTAGAGCTTTCACCCTAATTAAAAAATCAAACTGTTATTTATTTATTCTTTGGAGTTAACAGCCTATTTCCATTTTAGACTGTTCAAATCACCTCCTTTAAAGAAGGTGCGATAATCATCTACCGTGTTTTCGGGTTTCAAAACTGACTTTGAATCCTCTTCTGCGTAATCGCAATTAGGAATGAAGACGTGAACTGCAATTTCTTCATCCGCATCTGAATCGATTACATATTGGCGATTGTCTTTTTCATTCTTTCTAACTGGAATAACTCGAAGTCTAGTACCAATCGGAATATTATCATTAATATTTGCAAAAATAGCTTCTGCTTCATAGTAGAAACAAGTATCTCTATTATTCCAAATATTACTTTCTACTTTCGATTGACCCGAATATTCTTTAGAACTTTCGTTAGCACGTTTAAATTGAGGATAGGTCATTATATTATCGATATTTTGATCTGTGCCTAGATACTTTTCAATATTTTGAAGTACTCCACTAAATTTTCCTAGCAAATGACCTGCTTGAATATTCAAATCCGATTTAGTAATCTTTGTTTCCTTACCAATTAGTTCAGACTCACCCACCATTACCTTATCAACGGATGTTCCCTTACCATTTTCTATCTTTTTCTTGATCCAAGATGGTTCATGATTTTCGGAATCTTCATCAGAAGCAGGCGCAACGTTCAAAAGTGCTCTCCAGCCCGTTATTATGATCTTAGCATAATCCCGATAGAATAAAATTGGCTGAATGAGTTGAGTAGAAGATAAATGACTAAGACTATTATTAACTACTAATTCATCTTTATCTGAAAGTCTAAATAAATCATTCTTCTCATCATAATCAAGTGAATATTTATTTAATTGATCTAATTCACTCAATTCCTTCTCATTCTCAATGCCAAGCTTTTTTAAAACTTCTCTCTCTTCCATAGACAGATTAGTTACGCTTTCTCTTCTTGTCGCCTACTAAAGAGCCTAGACCTAGGGATGCTAAAGACAATCCTGCTAAAGCAGCAAATACGCTAAGCTTATCGTTAGCACCAGTTTGTGGTAATGAATTCTTAGATGCATTAGCTTGGGCAACTAACTTCTTAGTTTGAGGGCTTAAAACCGATGCATTATTTGATCTTACTACAGTGTTAGTTAAAACTTCATTTCTTTGAGCAGTAGATACACCAGCTAATGGAGCTACAGAGCTAGAAGTGCCAGCTTGAACACTAGTAGTTGTAGTAGCAGCATGCTTAGGAGCTGAAACATTATCTAAAGCCTTATTGATTTGAGCATCAAGAGCAGCACGCTTTTGGTCTGCCTTTTGCTTGTTGATTGTAGTATTTAATTGCTTGATCTTAGATTTATAGTTAGTAATTGCTGTTGATAAGTCTTCAATATGATTGTTTAACTTAGTCAATTCATCTTGAGCAGCTTGGTATTCCTTATCAGTCTTAGCAGCGTCTTCTTTTGCTTCGTTATAAGCTTTAGTCTTATCTGCTAATTCAGAATTTGCCTTGTTCAAGTTATCAATCACATCTTTATGGGTGCTTACATATTCATCATATGAAGCTTTAGCCTTAGCTAAGTTAGCGTCAGCTTGTTCTTTAGTAGTTTTAGCAGTTGATAACTTAGCTTTTAATTCATCTAAACGAGAAGAAATAGCTGATAATTCACTTGTTGCTTTGTCTAAGTTAGCTTTGCTTTCTGCTACTGCACTTTCGGCCTTGCTCTTTGCACTGTTAAGGTCCTTCAGCTTAGCTGTTAACTTATCTAAGTTAGATTTAGCAGCGTTAAATTGAGCAAGAAGATCTTTATTCTTAGCTTGGTAAGTAGC
>CAZBVD010000222.1:0-3479 GCA_964495235.1 uncultured Dysgonomonadaceae bacterium
GCTGTGGCAAACTTGATATCATTCAGACACCAAGAAGGTGAAGCACTAAAGCAAACAATACTTGCAAATATCACCAATATTAAAGAGCTCACCATTGAGCTTGAGAAGTTTGAAGCGGAGCGAATTGAAAAAGTGAAAAACCGCATAACAGAAGCACTCAGCAATTTAGAGAGTGTAACCTACGACGGCAACAGACTAGAGCAAGAACTAATATATTATATAGAAAAATTAGATGTAAACGAGGAGAAGACACGCTTATTCAATCATCTAGAGTATTTTATAGAAACAATAGAAGCTAGCACTTCACAAGGAAAGAAACTGGGTTTTATTGTTCAAGAGATTGGTCGTGAAGTTAACACTTTAGGCTCAAAATCCAACGATTCTGACATGCAACGCATTGTTGTGCAAATGAAAAATGAACTTGAGCAGATTAAGGAGCAAATATTAAACGTTTTATAAACAAAAAAGAAAGGAATATATATTATGACAGGTAAGTTGATTATATTTTCAGCGCCTTCAGGAACTGGGAAATCCACTCTTGTACGCTACTTAGTTGATAAAGATTTGAAGTTAAACTTCTCTATATCAGCAACAAGTAGAGCTCCGCGCGGAGATGAAAAAGATGGAGTGGAGTATCATTTCCTTACATTAGACGAATTTAAAGCGCGTATAAAGAAGGGCGATTTTATTGAATACGAAGAGGTGTATAAAAATAATTTCTATGGCACTCTAAAAAGCGAAGTTGATCAAATATTAGCAACTGGCGAAAATGTGGTTTTCGATGTTGACTGTGTTGGTGGACTAGCAATAAAGAAAATATATGGTGACAGAGCACTTGCAATTTTTGTTATGCCCCCATCTGTAGATGAATTGCGCAACCGTTTAGAAAAAAGAGGAACTGATACTCCTGAAGTTATTCAAGATAGGCTTGACAAGGCAACACTAGAAATGACTTTTGCTCCGCAGTTTGATACAATAGTGATGAATGACGATTTTGATAAAGCTAAAAGAGATACAGTGAAACTTATTAGAGATTTTATAGCAAAAGAATAGTCATCTCATTAGACTTAATCCTAAAAGCTCACCCTTAATTTCAAACCCTAATTTACTAAAGGGAATTGTTGAGGGAGTTTGCACATTGTTTTTATCATAGGCAAAAAAGAATACACTTTAAAAAAAACGCACAAGCAAAATCAAAGTAATCATTAAAAAAAACTTATGAAACTGCATAGTAAGATCATACTCCTCATTGTATGCTTATTCCCTGTTGTGCTACTTGCAGCGGCACCACAAAAGCAAACCTACACCTATACAAGCAAAGATTCTCAACCACTAAAACTAGACATATACTCAACCTATACAGGTGAAAAAAAACCCTGCTTAATATTTGTATTTGGCGGTGGATTTAAAGAAGGCACACGCGATGCTGAGATTTACAAAGACTACTTCAAGCATTTTTCAAGTAAAGGCTTCACTGTTGTATCCATTGACTACCGTTTAGGAATGGAAGGTGAGAAAGCTCCATCTATGTTTAATTATAAACCAATGGAGAGCTCAATAGAGTTGGCCGTTGAGGATTTATATACAGCTACTAGTTTTTTATTGAAGAATGCTTACGAACTAAATATCGACTCCTCTCGAATAATAATTAGCGGATCGAGTGCTGGTGCAATAACAGTATTACAGGCTGATTATGAAAAGCGAAATAACTTCGAGTCTGCCCGAATTTTGCCCACAGGATTTCAATACGCAGGTGTAATTGCCTTTTCAGGCAGTATATTTAGCCACGAAGGTGCTCCAACTTACACTATTGCACCTGCTCCTACCCTATTGTTTCATGGTAGTGCCGACAAACTGGTGCCATACAACAATACCCGTTTCTTTCACATTGGCATGTTTGGGTCTAACACCCTAGCAAAGGAATTTCGCAAGAATGAATATCCTTATCTCTTTTATTCAATGGAGGGCAATGGGCATGAAGTGGCAGAATACCCAATGACCGACTTTCTACCAGAAATAGAACAATTCATCACAGACTATATTTTCAACAAGAAGCAGCTACTCATTGATATAAATTATCGCGACAAGAACAGAGTTGTTGAAATTTCAGATAGCCCTAAAGATTATTATAAATAATTAAACTGTGCAACAATTCCTAAGACAATACATGCTACCAATAGCCATGGTTATTGGTATTACTTTTCACAAACAACTTGTAGTACTTGCACCTATTATTCCTTACTTGCTATCAGTGATGCTCTTAATCACGTATAGTCGTATAATATTGCGTGACATCCGCCTCACTAAATTTCACTATATTCTTTTGGGCATCCAATATGGGGGCAGCATACTAGTCTATCTTTTGTTTTTCAAGTTCAACACTACTTTAGCACAAGCAGCCATGATTTGTGTGCTTGCACCCACAGCTGCATCAGCTCCAATCATTACAGGTATTTTAGGAGGCAACATCTCCACAATAGCTGCTTACTCATTTATCAGCAACCTGTCTATTGCTCTTTTGTCTCCATTGTTTCTTGCCCTTATTGGCGATGCATCAATGGAAACTATATCGTTTGGTAGTTCGGTGCTTATCATCTTTAAAAAGGTGTTTCCTGTACTCTTGCTTCCTTTTATCTTAGCAGTAACAATAAGCAAAGTAAGTCCAAAACTACATAGTATAATACGCAAGGCACAAATACTATCTTTCTATTTATGGGCAGTAGCCCTCACCATCGTTACTAGTAATGTAACTAAGTTCATAGGCATTCAAGACAATGCTTCGTATAAATTAAAATTTGCAATGGCTGGTGTAGCTTTAATCATTTGCGTGTTGCAGTTTTGGTTTGGTCGTAAAATAGGTAAAAAGTACAACAGCACTGTAGCTGGTGGGCAAGGTTTAGGACAAAAGAATACAATTCTTGCAATATGGCTCACACAAACTTACCTCAACCCAGTTGCAACTATTGGTCCAGGGAGCTATGTATTGTGGCAAAATATTGTAAATAGTTATCAACTGTGGCGCAAAGAAAGACAAATAAAACAGAAACAATAAACCCGCACTATTCATTAAAAAAGTTCTATATTTGCTGTAAACAAAACAGATATACCATTATGATACAAATAACAGAAAAACAGATTGACAACAGTCTTATAAATGGACCAATAGATTATATTAATCTATATACTGATGCATACCTTGCAGAAATCAACAATGAGTTAAGTGCTGAGAACATGTCTAAACTCAACGGACACCAACACGCACTACTTGCATATCGCTATTTCAGGGAAGAAGTTAATTATGGAGGCTTTGTACAGTTAATACAAAACGGCTATGGCGGTTATATCTTTGACAATCCTACTGCAAAAGCTTTTAAGATATTTGGTGCAAATGCAACAGCAAAGATTGTTTACAGAGCAAAGGAGATATTTGATGCTAATAGAGAAGAGCTGGAACGAGAAACTACCGACGAAGAGTTCAA
>CAZBVD010000223.1:0-3475 GCA_964495235.1 uncultured Dysgonomonadaceae bacterium
CCTAGTCTCTAGTTTCTAGTCCCTATAATTGCACTCTCACCCCTCCAAACACTGTTGTTTTGGGCATAGGGTATCCTGCATTCATTTCATACGTTTCAGCCAATAGATTTTCACCTTTGGCAAAAAGAGTAAGTATTGAAGAAGCCTTGTAGTTTATGCGCGCATTCCATAAGTTGAAACTCATAGTTTTATCTTCTGGTACTTGTTTTGATTTTATTGCTGTATATAATTTAGAAACAACTTGTATTCCTGTTGAGAAGCTCCATCTCTCTTTTGTGTAATTACCACCAATATATAGTTTATGTTTTGGTGCACCCAATATGGCATGCTTCATATCCAAATAGCTATAATTGCTTGAAAGATTGATTGATTTAGTTATCTGATACTTTGAACTGACCTCAATACCTTTGTTTTCTACTTTTCCACTGTTTAGGTTGATTGGTTCTCCATCAATAAAGTTTGTCTGTATCATATTATCCCCATTAATATAGAAAACATTCAACCCTAGTGATAATCTGTTTTGCAGCAAATTTTGTGTATACGAAACTTCGTAGTTCATCAATCTTTCTGGTTTCAAATCGGGGTTTTGAGGCGGAAACATATACATTTCTCTAATAGTAGCATTGCGGAAACCTTTGCTTACCATTGCTTTCAATACATTGTTAGGCGAGGGAGAGAAACTTAAACCTACCTGAGGTATCCACTCTGCACCATTTGTTTCGTGATAGTCTAACCGTATTCCTGTATTCAGCCATAGTTTGTTTGATAGAAGAGATTGTTGTGTATGCACATATCCTGCTATTTCGTATAGATGTACATCGGCAAGAGATTTATCTTCCCTTTCGTCAGAAAATTCATTCCAGGCTTTTCCTCCAAAACGTTGCAAATCTATGCCTGCTGTTGTATTATTATTTTTGAAAAGAGAATAAGATTGGTGAGCTGAAAGACCCATCATTTGGTCGTTTGAATGAAAACGGTAGGGTAGAGGGCTCTCTCCTGGTTTGTAACCATCGTTAATTTCATGCGCTCCAAAATTGTAATACAAGTTGATAGCACCCGATGTTTTATCAAATTTGTTTTGAAAAGCCGCAGATACTACACCTCTCACAACATCGGCATCGTTATCGATAATTGCACTGGATATTGTTCCTGGATTAGAGCTTTTGGTGGTAGATAAATTAAGGTCTATATATGAGGTCCAATTTGAATTGATGTCGTATCCCAATTTTCCATATCCATTTAGCTGTTCAAAGCCCATATCATTGCGATGCCCATCAGATCTGTTATATCCGATGTTGAATGTTCCTTGTAGTGCATTTTTCCTTGAGTTAGCAGAAGCTTCTGCGCTTAAGGTGTTATAACTTCCGTACATTACTTGTGCTGCCACATTGTTTTTATTGGCTTTGGTTTGTTTAGTAATAATATTTATTACCCCTCCCATTGCATTAGAGCCGTATAGCATAGAGGCTGGTCCTCTTATCACCTCCACTTTCTCGGCCATCACAGACTGATAGCTATCTGCAAGTGGATGCCCCATAAGGCCCATATACTGTGGGTTGCCATCAATCAATACCAATACACCAGCAGTGGGTGCACCGCCAACCCCCCTCACATTCATGCCTCCAGCAGCACCAGCAGCTACACCATAGCCCATTACACCACGCTGAGTGATGAACAAACCAGGCACTTCTTCGCTTAGTAAAGGTAGAAGCGAGGGCTCTAGTCTGTCTTTTATTTCCTTGTTGTTTACAACCGAAATACTCATGGGCAAATGGCGTATACTAATAGTGCGTGATGTGCCAGTTACAATAACTTCGTCCAACTGAATACTATCTTTCACATTAAGCGTTTCCTGTGCACTTGATGTGATTGTGAAACAGAAAGTCAAGCATACAACTAAGAAAAATTTAGCTTTATTTACTCTCATACAATCCATGGGAATCTAAAGCAAGATTCGTTATACAATTCATAGTCTGCGTTTCCATTCACTGCAAATGTTTTAACAACAGCAGCATCTTTTAAAAGACTAACTGCAAGATTGACAGTTGCGCCAGTTTTTATGCGGTCTTCAACTAAAAGAATGGTTTTGTTTTTGAAATCAAAATTAATAGGTTCTAATAATTGAGGAGTATCAAATTTTGGCTTTTGAAAAGGATCGCGTAAGTTTATTTTCAATAAGTTTAATTCTACATTGAGCCTCTGATTGATTATTGCAGCGGGTATAATTCCACCATTGGCAATGGCAACTATCATATCAAAGTTTTCTGTAAACTCAATTTCTTTGAACCTTTGCAACACCTCTTCAAAAGATTTGGTTGGTAGCATAAATGTATTTGTTATTTTTTTAGATAAATGGATGATGATACTATTGTATTAATAGCGTTTCAGAAGTTTCAAAACAAAGAAGCCGCCCACTACTTGTATTGCAATTCCGGGTAAGCCTAAACGGATGTCTTGCAAAGCAACATAGAGGTTTTGTGTAAGCATCCACTCAAAAGCTGTACCTATTAGCTGATATGCTAGAACAGCCAGTAGAACTCCTAAAAACGAAGCTTTTCCAAAGTGTTTTGCTGCTAAACAGGCTGCAATAACCAGCACAACCGATTTAATCATAATTGCAGGAAGAACTGCCACAGGAGGCATTCCAAATAGCATTGAATTGATTAGTGGAGAGGCAATAGCTGTGAGCATACCCACAAATAGGCCGTACTTATAAGCGGCAATAAGTGTAAAGAAATAGATGGGTAGAAATATAAACCCGCCTTGAGGTACTAAATGTGCTAGTTGTGGAAACAGTAAATTGCCTAGTACAAAGAGAGAAGCCAGTAGATAGGTTTTAGAGTCGCTAAGGCTCAGATAGTTGACTTTTGCTGTTGTAATCATAGATAATAAGTTTTAGTAAAGTGTTCTACAAAATATTCAAATCATATACATGGTATATGAGATTACACAAAAATAAGAATTTTATTGCAGTAAGTGATTATCTAACCAATCTTATTTTTAGATGTTGTTTTTTTATAAGAATTGCCCATCTTGCCTAAAGGCTAGACTGACTGCATCAGTATTTGGCAGATAGGTCACTACAATGGGCTGATGAAGAGATGAAAAAACATATGTAACATGTCAAAGTACGTACCCCATTTAACCTCTACTCTAGTGCTCGCGCGGATTTGTAACCCGCGTGCGGAGTGTATAACACAGGCTGGTACGGGGATATTCATCCATGCCATGACAGTAGCAGAGAATAAACACGAGACGGATAGAAATCCGCACGAGCGGAGGGACACACCCTGATGAAATAAAAAAACAATTTCACAGGGCAGGCCGATTCGGAAATCGGCGCGAGCACAGTGTATAACAATCAGATAAACGCTTAAATGTTTGCTGACCTTGAAAAGGGTCAAACATGAATAGCCCCCTATGGAATGCGGGGTGTATGAGCAGTAGTAAAAAGGAATCCTAAAGGGATTTAATT
>CAZBVD010000224.1:0-3465 GCA_964495235.1 uncultured Dysgonomonadaceae bacterium
ACAGCACCATCGGCTTGTTTTGCCAACTTCCCTGTTTCGAGCGTAATTGTGCGGCCATCTGCCAACGTTATGCTCTGGACAATTGGATTAATCATAAGTTTTTATTGTTTTATTTATATCTAATAATCAGACAAAGTTACATATTTATTTCAATTTTAATGTCTTATTAGGTAATAATGTATAGCTTGAAAATAGAAATACAGCTATGTAGATGGGAAAGTTTTTTTGTAGTTATTGAAGGTTTCTATCTATCTGTGCGAAAAAATGTATAAATTTGCACCTTTTATTAAACACTTTACTTTAAAAATGGATATGAATAAAATAATCTCATCAACACTGTTTTTGTTGGTAGCATCAATGCTGCTTTTGACATCTTGCAGCTCTAAAGGGAAATCTTTTAGTGTGAACGGCGAAATTACTTCGGCCAATGGGCAAGTTTTATATTTAGAGCATAGAGCTCTCGGCGGATTAGAGATTTTAGACTCTGTGACACTTAAAGAAAATGGAAGCTTTGCTTTTAAAGAAAAAGCGCCTGAAAATCCGGAGTTTTATCAATTAAGATTAGGTGAGCAAGCAATTGTTTTTGCAGTAGACTCAGTTGAGAAGTTGCAACTAAAGGCCGATGCTACTGATTTGTACAACACATATAAAATTGAGCCTGCTATTCTTAATGATCAAATAAGGGAGGTGATAAATATGCAACTTAATACAAAATCAAAAATCTCAGACATAGTGTTGCAACACGAAAATAAAGAGATAGATGATGTAGCGTATATGGAAATGGTTGACTCTGTTTTGTCTATTTATAAAACTCGTGCAGCAAATCTTATTTTGGGTAATCCAGCCAGTGCTGCTGCATATTACGCAGTTTTTCAGAAGATAGATGGTCACTTAATCTTTGATCCTTACAATAAGAAAGATTATGCTATGTTTGGTGCTGTGGCTACATCGTGGCATAGATATTATCCGGAAACAGAGCGTACAAAGCATTTATATGATTTTACAATGAATGCCATGCGTGTTCGTAAGCAACAAGAAAATCAAAGCAATATCATTAATAACATAACGGTTACAGAGTCTAAATTGCCTGATATATCACTGGCCAATGTAGAAGGGCAAAAGGTTAGTCTTGCTTCTTTGAAAGGAAATTATGTGCTGCTTGATTTTACTGCTTATAAATCTGATTTTTCTTTACAACACAATGGAATTTTAAATAGAGTTTATAATAAATACAAATCAAAAGGTTTGGTTGTGTATCAAATTTCATTTGACTCTGACAGACATTTTTGGAAAAATGTATCTGTTGAGCTTCCATGGATAACAGTGTATGACCCTCAATCTATTTATTCCGAATTGTTGAAAAGATACAACGTTAGAGAATTGCCCACTGCTTATATTATAAATAAAGAGGGCGATTTAATTGAAAGAATTGAGGACTTTAATAAACTAGATGAGCATATAAGTCGGATACTATAATTTCTGTAGAATAGTTTGTTTATAAGTTAAGAAGTTGTTATCTTTGTACGCATATAGAATAGAAGTAATAGAGGAGATTCTGGTCGGCAGGAAATATAACTGACCAGAATTTTTTTTCTTACTTCTTGTTCTGTCTATATATCTACGAACCATTTACTATTAATTAAAAGATCTAATTATGTCAATCACATATATGACCGAGCAAGGTTATAATAAGCTCAAAGAAGAGATAGCTTATCTTGAATCTGTAGAAAGGCCTAAAATTTCGCAGCAAATTGGAGAGGCTAGAGATAAAGGAGACTTGTCTGAAAATGCTGAATATGATGCAGCAAAAGAAGCCCAGGGTATGTTAGAGGCAAAAATATCTCAACTTAAAAGTGTGTTGGTTACAGCTAGGCTCATTGATGAAAAGGCTATCGGTATAGACACGGTTAAGATAATGAATCGTGTGACTATGAAGAATCTAAAAACCAAAAAGCTAATGACTTATACTTTAGTTTCTGAAACAGAGGCCGATTTTAAAGAGGGCAAAATAGCAGTAAATACTCCTATTGCACAAGGACTGATGGGGAAAAAGGTAGGAGATGTAATAGATATAACAATACCATCGGGTGTTTTGACTGTTGAAATTATAGAAATAGCAATATAATACAATTCTAATTTAAGCTAATCTAAAATTTTTTGAGTTATGGCTACAATTTTTACAAAAATAATAAAAGGAGAAATACCCTCATATAAGATTTTCGAAAACGATAAATTTTATGCTTTTCTCGATATAAGCCCTTTGGCTAAGGGTCATACTTTGGTAATTCCTAAGAGAGAAATAGACTATCTGTTTGATATAGATGATGCAATGCTTTCAGAGATGATTGTATTGTCTAAACAAATTGCTAAAGCAATTGCTAAAGCAATTTCATGCACTAGAGTAGGGATGATGGTTATTGGTTTAGAAGTTCCTCATGCACATATTCACTTGATTCCTATACAAAGCGAAGGTGATATGAATTTGTCAAAAAAACGTATTGAGTTGACTAAAGATGAATTTGAGAAAATAGCAACTGATATAGTTAGCTTTTTATAAAGAAAAGACATTAAGATAAGAAATAAAACGGTGTGCTCTCTAAAAAGAGTTCACCGTTTTTTTTGTTTGTGCGACATCTTGTCAAATCAAACCTTTCTTATTCTCACTCCTCTGACAAAATGACATTTTCCTTTTTCCAATATAAGATCGGCTCTAAAACGAGTAGGTAGAATATTCTTTTCTAAATTAGGTAAATTTATTTCGTCCCATACTTGCGTTGCAAAATCAAGGCTTTCCTTTTCAGATAAGTCTGCAAATTTGTGAAAGTATGACTCAGGATTGAGAAAAGCAGTTTTTTGCAGAGTAAAAAATCTTTCTAGAAACCATTGACGTAAATCTTTATGACTAGCATCTACATAGATAGAAAAATCGAAAAAATCTGACACAAACACTCGTTTTCTACGTCTATCTTCTGCACTTTTTGACACTTGTAATACATTTATCCCCTCTACAATTAATATATCGGGGTATTTAATTTCTTGTATTTCATTAGGCATCACATCGTAATATAAATGCGAGTATACTGGAGCGCTTAGCTTTTGGCGACCCGATTTTACAGCTGATAAAAAGGCTATTAAGCTTTTTGCATCATAACTTTCTGGAAATCCTTTTCTATTAAAAATACCTCGCTTTGTGAGTTCTGCATTCGTATATAGAAAACCATCGGTAGTAACTAGCTCCACATTTAGTTTTTCGGGTGTAAGAGACAATAGCTTTTGTAGAACCCTTGCAGTAGTGCTTTTGCCAGCGGCTACACTGCCTGCAATCCCAATTATATATGGAACTCTATAGCTTGAATTATCGAAAAATTCATCTAGCTCGTTATGTAATTTACGATAGTGTGTGATGTGTATCTGTAATAACCGAACAAGAGGGATATACACCTCTTCCATTTCCTCTAATGTAAG
>CAZBVD010000225.1:0-3443 GCA_964495235.1 uncultured Dysgonomonadaceae bacterium
TATCAGGTATGCTCAACCCTTCTTTCTGCAATGCTTCTATTAGTTTTGCCTCCTTGAGCTTCGATTTTTCAAATTCTGCTCTCACCATTCCTGATGCAGACACCGAAACTTCAATCATACCTGGCAGGCTTTTGAGTGCTAATTCTATGTTTCTTGCCTGGCGTGTATGGCGAATGCCTTTTACTTCAATAAGTTTATGCCCAATTTTCTCGCTTATGGATGAACCTATCTGTTTTGCAATTGAACGAATACTGCTAATAGATATTTCAGCAGAATTATAATGAAAACAAAGATGTGGCACAGCACTATCAGCTGTTTTTTCAACGTGCACCTTTTCAATTCCTTTATGGCCTTCTAAGAGTTGAATAAAATCTTGAACACATGCATCTTTATCATCGGGTACTTCGGGTAATATAAGAGGTATCTCTATTAGTAGTTTCTTCATAATAATTGCGTAACAGTTAGTTTGTAATAAACAAATATACAATTTATAGTGCGAAATTATTGCTGTGAGACTAAGAAAGGCAGTAATACGTATTGATTGTAAATAAATTACAGCAATCCTATATTTTATTTTAATAGTTGACAGCGCTCCTCAACAATTAATATTTGTTGCAATATTGCAATCTAATAAAAAACAACACAACACTCTCCTCGTTCAACTTGTTAGTGTATCTCCATATTTAAAATTGTCGAGTTTTTTATGTAAGTTTGTAGATTGTTTTTCACTAATTGAAAGAGCTACTTAACCAAAATATAAATGAGTAATCCTAAAGTAATAGATATAAAAGGTGCGAGAGTAAACAACCTGAAAAACGTTGACGTGCAAATACCTCGCAACACATTCACAGTAATAACCGGTCTGTCGGGATCGGGTAAATCTTCATTAGCATTTGACACCCTTTATGCAGAGGGACAAAGACGTTATGTGGAGAGCTTGTCCTCCTACGCTCGACAATTCTTGGGCAGAATGCACAAACCCGAGTGCGATTACATAAAAGGAATACCCCCTGCCATTGCTATTGAGCAAAAAGTAAATACACGCAATCCTCGCTCAACAGTGGGAACATCAACAGAGATATACGATTATCTTCGCTTACTTTTTGCACGTATTGGCAAAACAATATCACCCGTTTCGGGCGAAGAGATAAAAAAACACTCAGTGGGCGATGTGGTTGCTCGCATGAAATCATATGCCGAAGGCACTCGTATGGCTGTACTCACCAACATTGAGCTGCGCAGCGAGCGCACATTGCGTGAGCAACTAGAGGTGCTTCAGAAAGAGGGTTATACAAGGATAGAGTTTAAGGATGAATTCTTTAGAATAGATGAGTTCTTGACTCGCGATACGCTTCCTGCCGATGAAGAAGTATTATTGGTAATTGACCGCTTATCAACAGGAGCGGACAAAAGCACCATTAGCAGGTTTTCAGACTCTGTAGAGACTGCTTTCCTAGAAGGAAATGGAGATTGCATTGTAAAGTTTTGGACCGACAATGGAATAGAGAGGGTTCTATTCTCAAATCGCTTTGAGGCAGATGGAATTGTTTTTCAAGAGCCCACCGATTTAATGTTTAGCTTCAACAGTCCGGTAGGTGCTTGCCCCAAATGCGAAGGCTTTGGCATGGTGATGGGAATAGACGAGAGTTTGGTTATACCCGATAAAAGCAAATCTGTTTATGAGGGTGCTGTTGCTTGTTGGCGAGGCGAGAAGATGGGCGAGTGGCAAAAAGACTTTATTGATAAAGTGTGGAGATACGATTTCCCTATTCATCGTGCCTATTACGACTTGTCGGATTCAGAAATAGATTTACTATGGAATGGTAATGATGAGGTTTATGGTATAAACAGCTTCATGGAAATGCTTGAAGAGAATCTTTATAAGATTCAATATAGAGTAATGTTGGCACGCTATCGCGGTAAAACAGTTTGCCCCGAATGCAAAGGAGCGCGCTTAAAAACCGAAGCTCTATATGTAAAAGTTGGTGGCAAATCTATTGCCGATTTGGTATTGATGCCTATATATAAACTGAAAGAGTTTTTCGATGCACTTGAATTGAATGAAACTGATGTTGCAATTGCAAAGCGATTGTTGCTTGAAATTAAGAATCGTGTGCAGTTTCTTATGAATGTGGGGCTCTCTTATATTACACTAAACAGATTATCAAACACGCTATCGGGTGGCGAAAGCCAGCGCATAAATATTGCCTCATCATTAGGAAGTAGTTTAGTTGGTTCGCTCTACATATTAGATGAGCCAAGCATTGGGCTTCACTCACGCGACACTCAGTTACTAATAAATGTATTGAAAGACCTTAAAGATATTGGCAACACTGTAGTGGTGGTTGAGCACGATGAAGAGATAATTCGTGCTGCCGATTACATTATAGATATTGGCCCATTGGCAGGACGATTGGGTGGCGAAATAATTTATCAGGGCGAAGTGGACAACCTTATTTCAAATTCCGACAGCTATACTGTAAAGTATCTGATTGGTGAAGAGAAGATAGAAGTGCCAGAGCAACGAAGAAAATGGAACAACTACATAGAGATAAAAGGTGCACGCCACAACAACCTCAAAAACATAGATGTAAAGATACCATTGGGTGTAATGTCTGTGGTTACTGGCGTGAGTGGATCGGGTAAATCTTCGTTGATAAACAAAGTTTTTTATCATGCTCTGCAAAATAAAATTAACGGTGCTTCTACTGAGAAAATAGAATACAACGAAATAAAGGGAGATTACAATCTAATTAATCGACTTGAATTAGTAGACCAAAACCCAATTGGCCGATCGTCTCGTTCAAATCCTGTAACCTATATAAAAGCTTACGACGAAATACGAAAACTCTTTGCAGCACAACCATTGTCTAAACAGCTCAACTTCACACCCGCCTTCTTCTCATTCAACGTGGAGGGTGGACGATGCGAGGAATGTAAAGGTGATGGCGAAATTATTGTTGAAATGCAATTTATGGCCGATTTGAAATTGACTTGCGAGTCTTGTCATGGCAAACGATTCAACTCTGATGTGTTAGAGGTAATGTACAATGGCAATAACATCTACGACGTGTTGAATATGACCATTGACCAAGCCATGGAGTTTTTTGGTGCAAAAAAGGGAGCAACTGAAAAGAAGATAGTTAAAAGAATGAAGCCCCTACAAGATGTGGGCCTTGGCTATGTAAAGCTAGGCCAATCTTCATCCACATTATCGGGTGGTGAAAGTCAGCGTGTGAAACTGGCCTACTTTCTGGGAGAAGAAAAGACAGACTCTACACTGTTTATCTTTGATGAGCCCACAACAGGCCTTCACTTTCATGATATCAACACATTACTCAAAGCATTTTATGCATTGCTAGATAGGGGGCACACTATTATAATAATAGAGCACAATATGGATGTGATAAAATGTGCCGACTATATTATAGATTTAGGTCCTG
>CAZBVD010000226.1:0-3431 GCA_964495235.1 uncultured Dysgonomonadaceae bacterium
ACCAAGTTGTAGTCGACGTCGGCGACCTCAGAAGAGGCGGCGGGTTCGTCGGTGGAGGTGGCGGCGGTGGCGGCGGTGGCGCCGCCGACGCCGGCGGTGGACACTGCGCCGGCGGTGGCGGCGATGAGGGCCAGGCGGCGCTTCGAGAAGCGGGTGGAAACCTTGCGATGCCCGGGGCCGGCCGACCGCTGAGTCTGGATGCGCATGTGTTCTTCTCCTGTCATGGTGACCGTCATGCTCTACTGCATGAGGGGAACGGTTCGTGGTGACTCTGTGAGCAAATCGTAACCGCTTCGTTATCAACTTCGGTCACATTATCCCGCGTTTTTTTACAGCGCAAGCGAGATTCTCCCCAAAACCCCAGTTGGCAGACTCTTATCAGTTTCAGCGAAGGTCAGTCCCACCCTTTTAAGCCTCGCCCCACCGATGCGTCCTTGATGAACGGTTGATTCCGGTGTCGGGCACCTCCGGAGTTTTCGGGTAGGGGTGGTTCGCCCCGGGTTTAATGGAGGGTAGGAAACTGGAAAAGGGCACCCTACATGCCCATCAAATACACCCCAGAGCTCAAGCAACGCGCCGTTGAACTCTTGCTTCATGCCCCAGCCGATCCCGTCACCGCCCGTGGCACAGTCACCCGCATCGCTGTAGAGCTCGGCGTCAGCAAAAAATCCTTGCGAGTCTGAGTCCGCAACCACAAACAAACCGTGGCCGACACCCCGGCCGAGTCGATCGACCTGGAAGCAGAAAACCGGCGGCTGCGAGCCGAACTCGCCGAAGCCAAACGCGCCAACAACCGTCCCCGGAAGGCCCTCGGATTCCGTGCCCCGCTGAGCAGTTGAAGCACTGTTGCGTTGACGGATTGAACCCAAGGGTTACTGAGCCACCGGCTAAGCTGATCGACGACCTTCAACATCCCGTGCGTTCATAGAAGCATCCCCTCGCGGCGATCGCTTAATTCATCTCCTCACACGGATTTTCCGGATCGAACAGGCGTCCTCGCCCGTCGCCGTAGCCCGGATAGGCTGCGGGAAGTCTCTTCCAGGCTCCCCAGCACGAGGAAGGCGAGCAGGACACCGTACAACGGAAGGTGCCCCAGAAATTCAGTCGTCCCGAAAAGCGCCAGCGTCGCGGTGAACGGCACGGCCGCCAGGATCGCGACCACCTGCGGCATCGCGCCGGAGATTATGAGCAGCCCGAACAAAAGCTCGATGGACCCGGCAACCACCGCGAAGGCGTCGGCGCTTACCCCGAATGGGGCAAGGATATTGAGGAGCGGTTCCTGTTCGAGCATCGCCCGCGCCATCTCGGGATTCGCCAGCTTCTCCACGACCGCCAGGGAAATGAGGGTTACGCCCGCACCAAGCTTTAGACCGAACGTCGCACGGCGCAGCTTCGGCAGGTCAAGGTCCATACGACCCCCATCTTTCAGGCGTGGAGGCAGCACGAACAAAAACGCGGCGATACCAACGAACACTGCCAGGATGACGAGCGCCTCGGGACCCTGCAGAGCTACCAGCAGTGGCGCGGTGAGCATGATCGCTACACTCGCCGCGCGGACGAGGACACCGGCGATGAGCAGCCCGCCCACCATAGCCTGAGGCACGAGTAGAAGTATGCCCCCCGCGCCGTCCGGGACGTGTATGCCGGGCTCCAGAAACGCCCCGTCGAATGCCAAGACGAGCAGGCTGAAACCCAGATGCGCGGCGAGAAGCCGGGGCACCCATGGGACGAGCGACGCCAGCCGCCGAGTCGGCTTGATCATCGCCAGCTCGGGAGCAGGTAACCGCGCCGCCACCGAGCGCAGCAAGAGGGTCACCGCGACGGTTGCGGCCACCGCGAGGACAACGCCCGGGCGCAGCAGCGCCCCAAAGTCCGGTGGATAGGTCTCCGGCGCGTTGACAAACCACTCCTGGTGGGCACCGGCCGGCACAGCGCTGCCTACCACGACGATCCCCACCATCAGTGCAATCACGGTCCCTCGAGCGACCACAGGCACGGTATGACGCCTCCTAGGAACCATCAGGGGTATGAGTGTTAGCCACGCGAGCCAGCGTCACGTCCGGGTGCTTGCCGGCTGGGCCTGAGGGTTGAGACATGCGTGCCGACGTTGCGTCGCGAAAAACTGCGGGATCGAAGACCGCCTAAGGGTAAACGCTATTAGGGGAATCCCGCGTAGTCAAAGCGCTCATGCCCTACCACTCACCCACCAAGGCTGTGCGCTGCTCCTAGCGGACCTGACCCCTGTTTGGTAGATACCTTGAAACCAACATAATGCTGAGAAAGGTAATCTGCCACTATGCCAAGCAAGACCTATGCCGAGAATCCCGGCCGCCCGGTGCAGTTCGGTGGTGCCGCTCGGACCACTAATCTGCTCTAACCCGTCCCGCGCATAGATACGAGGAAGCCATGCCCCCGATGTCGACCGTAGAATCTGTGGTCTGCCGCAGTGCACTGTGGGGTTTTCTGGCCCCAAGGACGGTTTCCTGGGCGACGCAGGACTGGCCCCTGGCCGGACGCGTTCTGGAAATCGGTGGTGGCAGCGGGGCGATGGCTAAAGCAATCAGTGCGTCTCATACGCAGGTAAACCTCACCACGACCGACGTCGATCCTGCCATGGTCCAGGCCGCGCAGCGCGTCCTTACAGGACTGCCCGTTGAGGCGCGTCAGGCCGATGCCACTGCCCTGCCCTGTGCAGATGAGTCCTTCGACATGGTGTTGAGCTTTCTCATGCTCCATCACGTGCTCGAGTGGGAGCAGGCCGTGGCTGAGGTGGCTCGGGTCCTGCGCCCGGGCGGAGTGTTCGTGGGATACGACCTGCTCTCCTCGCGCGTCGCGGGGTGGCTTCACCGGGCCGAAGGCTCTGCGCATCGCCTCTTCAAGGCCGATGCTTTTGAATCCGCCCTAAAACACGCTGGTCTGGTCCCGCTGCGCCTTCGCCCCACGTGCGGGGGTCAGATTCTACGGTTCGTCGTGCACAAGCCGAGTACCACCGACAGCCACAACCCGAATAACTCTGAGCACCGTACGTAAGCTGCGCCGCAAAGATCAGCTGCACCCCAGCGAATGCGCCGTGTCCTGAGGAGGCATCTCATGGCAACAGTGTGCTCACCGGTCGTAGGAGAGGCGCGAAGTTAGGCCGAACCCGTGCCTTGCGGCAGCGGTGCCCCAGAATCTGAGATTTCCTGAAGAGAGGGTGTCCCTATGGCGTGAGGTCGCCGAGGAGCTCGATCTTCCCAGCAATGACGCCGTCGCCGTGGTGCTGACAGCCATGAAACGTGCCGACTACATCACCTTCCCCACCACGCAGCGAAGCCTGGGCGTCGCCGGCGCACACCAGCAGGCCGCACCCCTGGCCGCAGCGATAACCACCCCGCCACAGCGCAGTAACGCTGCTACGTGACTGGAGGTGGCGTGGGCGGTTAGAAAATCTG
>CAZBVD010000227.1:0-3417 GCA_964495235.1 uncultured Dysgonomonadaceae bacterium
ATCTGGCGAAGGCGTTCGGCAATCTAAAAGCATTTGAACACAAGATATTAGATTACTGTTTTTCATTCGTGCAGAAAGATTCTGTTCCGAACGAGCTTTTCACGGTTGAAATAGCCGTATTATTGCGCTTTTTAGGGCTTTCAAACAGTGGAACGAATTATAAACGTGTTGTAGAAGCGTTTAAATCGTTAAATCAATCAACGGCATTATATTTGCCCATAACGAAAAAAGACGGTACACGCGGTATTCGTATGACGCAATTATTCTCTTTTATTGATTATTTTGAGACTGGTCGGGTAGAATTTCGCTTTTCAGAGTATGCACAACCCTATATATTCGATTTGAAGAAGCATTTCTACTCATTCCATTTGAGAGAATTAGCAAACGTGAAGGGCAAATATGCGTTGATTTTGCTGAAATTGTGGGAAGCTCATCGTTTTGGAGATAGAAAGCTGACTATCATAAACGGAACGCTTGACGAGTGGCAAAACTGGTTTTTGGGCGAAGAAAAACGCATTCCGGCTGGCAGATTCATGCAAAACGTGCTGACACGAGCAGTAGAAGAGATTGAAGAGAAGTTTCCCGTCCAAATCGTTGTAGATGTGCTGAAACGCGGTCGAAACGTTGTCGGATATGAAATTGAGATAACAGACAATAAACGGCAAAGCAAAGCAGATTTTTTCCGCGAAGTTGCTGATTTTGAAGCCGGAAAGACAGATGTTTTGCCTGGTTGGCAAGATTAAAGGTAGTCAGAAGGCTATCTTTTTCTTTTTGTGCTTGATTATACTTGACTAATAAACAAGTATAGGGAGATTAGGGCAAAAAAAAGAGACAGTTCTATCTGTCCCAGTAAATTCTAATCGTATTGCGTGACAATTTCGTCTCACGCTGACAATCTGCCTTTGTCCCAAAGAGATTTTTGGCACGCCAATCTTTTACAATGTGATCTTTTTTAGGTCGTCCAACATTCTCAAATTTACCTTGCTGGACTAATTCATCTCTTTCAACGGCTAGGATATGTCGATCAAGATAAGATAGAACTCGCTCCGCTCGTTCTATGTGGGCGGTCTTCGACCACCCCCCAAAGGTGTGGGGGCAAGCCCCCTCCCCCTTAGACGCAAATAGTTTAATTCAACTGGTTCAAATTGTGGTAAAATAGTTAGGCTGTCGGCAAACCGATTGCGTTCCGCCAGGTTCGTGAAAGGAGGTGTAGCCTAATGCAACCAATTCTTCAAGAGCTCTTGCTCTCTATCGTGGCTGACGTCATCAGCGGCTTGCTGCTGCTTGGTATCAGCAAATGGCTGGATAGAGAGTAACGCTCGACAGACTGCCTCACCCGTTTAATCTCAACTGAGAACGTAAAAAAGCCCCTTGGGACTGCCATCCCTTGGGGCTTTGGTGTTGCCGTGCAACCAATTCTTTCACTCATGATTATCCCACAACATCAGCTTTCTGTCAATGTTCAAGCCTGCTCCGCAGGTCGTTCATATTAGAAATTAGAATACCGTGTAACAGTTGTCACGTAACCTGTGTAATTGGCATTTTTATAGTAACTCGTCACAGTCTTGAGTTGTCTGTTTTGAGGATGTACATACAAAGTTGTTTTGTAGTATGCTCCAGGAGCACTTGGAGCAATCATAGACACCAAGATAGCCCCTATACTATAAGCAACACCAGCAGGGTTCCAGCCAAACCCCAAAAGCAAACCAATTACAGAGTGAGCTAGAACAATTTTAAAAAATGTTCTACTTTCGTCTCTAAAATATTTATTTCACGGTTTCATTGACGACAAGAAACCTGGGACTAAACTTAATAAATTGTGTTGGTCGGTCTAATGCCCCACCAACACAATTTATAGTTTAATCTGTCCCAGCTTGTCTTCAATGAACTTTCGCGACATAAAACGCACACTGATAACAGAAAGAGCTAAAAAATGGTAAAATAGTACGTATAGCAGTCAGCTAGCACTGTATAGCAGTTGTATAGCTAGCGTATAGAAAGAATGGTATAAAATGGCAGTACAATTAAATATCAGACTAGAACCAGAACAGCGAGATAAGCTGACTAAACTAGCTAAAGAAGCAGGAATGACGCTAACAGCGTACATACTAGATAAGACGCTATACAGTGCTAGCAATCATATAGCTGACGAGCTAGCAGATGATAGCACACAGCTAGCACGCTATGAAGAGCGCATTGAAATGCTCACGAAGCAAAATATATACATAGAAGAGCAAAAAACAAAAGAAATCGAGCGACTAGAAAACACTATTGCACAGCTACATGAGCAAATCAATAGAAAAGATGAACAGATTGAGAGAGAGCAAGAGCAAGCTAAAAATCAAGCGCAGGCGATTTTAACCCTGACGCTAAAAAATGAGACATTGAGATTAGAGACAGAAAGTAGTAAAAAATCTTGGTGGAAATTTTGGTAATAAAAAACGGGACACACAAGCAGCCTATGCTTTTCTTAAGCGGTTAGTGAAGCAGTTTGATGAACCGAAGGTTGTAGTCACAGATAAAGCCCCCTCTATTACAAGTGCCTTTAAGAAGGTTCTGTTGCAAAGTTTTAAATCTACTATCAAATAAGGTAGAATAATAGAAAAAGATAGCAGGAGGAATGACGATGAATCATTTGGTTCTGTTGCAAAGTTCCCCATAACACCTGATTTATTGTAAAATGTAATAAAAAAGAATGCGAGGACAATAGATGAATCATTTTAAGGGCAAACAATTCCAAAAAGACGTGATTATTATCTCTGTTGGGTATTATCTTCGCTATAATTTGAGTTATCGTGATGTTCAAGAGATGTTATATGATCGTGGCATTAACGTTTCTCACACAACAATTTACCGTTGGGTTCAAGAATATGGTAAGCTGATCTATCAAATCTGGAAAAAGAAAAATAGACAGTCCTTTTATTCGTGGAAAATGGACGAAACTTATATTAAAATTAAAGGGAAGTGGCATTATCTCTATCGTGCAATCGACTCAGAAGGCATGACACTGGATATTTGGCTAAGACGAAAGAGAAATACTCAGTCTGCTTATGCTTTCTTTAAACGACTATACAAGCAGTTTGGGGAACCGAAAGTTATCGTGACAGATAAAGCACCATCAATTGCTAGTGCTTTTAGGAAGTTACAAAAGCAGGGGCTATACAGCGAAACTGAGCACCGGACAGTCAAGTATCTCAATAACTTAATTGAGCAAGATCATAGACCTGTTAAACGTCGAAATAAACTTTATCAAAGTCTTCGTACTGCATCAACTACGATTAAGGGCATAGAAGCATTGAGAGGCATATACAAAAAGAACCGAAGAAATGGAACGCTCTTCGGCTTTTCGGCATCTACTGAAATTAAAGTTTTGATGGGTATACCAGCATAGTCAAAGTATCAGAATGGGACTTTTGT
>CAZBVD010000228.1:0-3413 GCA_964495235.1 uncultured Dysgonomonadaceae bacterium
TTTTTTGTGAGTGTACAAAGGTACATTTTTCTTTTAAGAAAACCTTAAATGACAAAATTGATAGGGTGTTGAGGTTGAAAAAAGTGTGAGTTTGCTTTATAATTCGGGTTGGATCACTCTATTGGCCCGCTTCACAAACCTATCCATAGTCCATTGCTCATAAGGCTGTAGGTTATAGCCAGTGGTATCTGTTTTTGCAGGGAGAATGCGATAGACTGGCTTCTTGCCATCGAAATATTTATGCACCCATATAAGAGAATAATCTACAGATTCTATAGTCACAGGGCCATTGTTGCTCTGTTTACTCAACACTATTTCTGCTAGCATACCTCCATCTCTGTCTTGTTTGCGCTGATTAGACACAAAATTTCCCAATGAGTAATATACTGCATGGGTAATGCTATCGCCCTTTGCAAAGGTTTGTATGGGCTGCACCACATGTGGATGATGCCCTATGATGATGCGCACATTATTATTGAAAAGAAATTGCGCTATTTTTTTCTGTTGTGCCGATGGCTGACTGTTATATTCTTCGCCCCAATGCATTACTGCAAGTATAATATCGGGGTTGAGCTTTTTGGCTGCGGATATATCTTGTTTTATAAGAATAGTGTCAATCAAATTGACAATGTTAGGCTCTTTTGCTACCAATCCATTTGTTCCATAGGTATAATTGAGAAAAGCTATGCGAATGCCATTTTTGATGAGCATGAGAGGATAGTTGAGCGCTCTTTCGTCATCAGATAAAAAGGTGCCTGTCTGTTTTGCGCCTAAATCTTTTATAGTGTGTATGGTTTGCTCCAATCCTTTTTCGCCACTATCAAGGGCGTGATTGTTGGCAGTAAAAAACAGATTAAAACCTGCTTGGTGCAAAGCTGTAGCATATTCTTGGGGAGAGCAGAATAGGGGGTAGCCTGTGTAGGGAGGCCCACCAAGGGTGGTTTCAAAGTTCACACCAGCTATATCAGCACCAGATATTTTGTTTCTGATTAATTCAAAAACTGGCTCGTAATTATATCCACTATCTGTTTTTGCTGCATATATTTGGGGTGTATGCTGCATGGCATCGCCAGCAAAAATTAGCGTTACTCTCTTTTCTTGAGCAATTAGTGTTGCTAAAGAAAAAGAGAGTAACGCTAATAGATAGTGTTTGCGCATTTATTTAAATACTTCTTTTTTTCCTGCCAATAATGTGTTTCTGAGAAGAGATACAATAGTCATGGGTCCCACACCTCCAGGTACTGGAGTAATGTATGAGCATTTGGGCGCTACCTCGTTAAAAGCCACATCACCTTTTAGTTTGAAACCCGATTTTGTTTCGGTAGATGGAACACGCGTTGTGCCCACATCTATTACCACTGCGCCTTGTTTCACCATATCGCCTTTCAGAAACTCTGGAACACCCATAGCTGCAATAATAATGTCTGCTTGCAGGCAAATGTCTTTAATATTCTTGGTGCGACTATGGCATACTGTAACAGTGGCATTGCCCGGAACACTCTTTTGCATCATGAGCATAGCAGCTGGCTTACCCACAATATTGCTACGACCCAAAATAACACAATGTTTACCTTGGGTGTCTATATTGTATCGTTTGAGTAGCTCCATAATGCCCGAAGGGGTAGCAGAGAGGAAACAGGGCAACCCTAACGACATGCGTCCTATATTTACAGGGTGAAACCCATCAACATCTTTGCGGTAGTCTATTGCTTCTGTTACCTTGTCAGCAGATATATGTTTGGGAAGTGGTAGTTGAACAATAAATCCATCTACTTCGGGGTCGTTGTTTAGCTTCTCTACTGCGTTGAGCAGTTCTTCTTCTGTAATATCGTCTTTGAAGCGAATGAGAGTAGATTCAAAACCAACCTCTTTGCACGACCTTACTTTGCTAGCAACATAGGTTTCACTTCCACCATCGTGTCCAACAAGAATTGCAGCCAAGTGAGGAGTTTTTCCTCCCGCAGCTTTTATCTGTTCTACTTCTTTGGCAATCTCTTTTTTTATTTCAGCCGCTGTGGCTTTACCGTCTATCAGTTGCATAGTATGTATGGTTTTGTAAAGGTTGTATAATTATGAGTGAACTGGTTGTTTTTGTTTTTAAAGTTACTTTCTTCTCATACTGCGCATAGCAGCTCTTCCTAAAGCTTTTCCACCGCCCGATGTCATCATGCGCATCATTTTGCGTGTTTCGTCAAACTGCTTTATAAGCTTGTTTACCTCTTGCACTGTAGTGCCGCTTCCGTTAGCAATACGTTGACGTCTTGATCCGTTCAGAACCTGTGGTGTTTTGCGCTCTTCGGGTGTCATAGAGTAAATAATAGCTTCTATGCCTTTAAATGCATCATCGTCTATATCAAGGTCTTTTATCTGCTTGCCTACACCCGGAATCATTGCAGCCAAATCTTTCAGATTTCCCATCTTTTTAATTTGCTGTATTTGACCAATAAAGTCATTAAAATCGAATTGGTTTTTTGCAATTCTTTTTTGTAGGCGGCGCGCATCTTCTTCGTCATATTGTTCTTGAGCTCTCTCAACCAGCGAAACAATATCACCCATACCCAAGATACGGTCGGCCATACGTTCTGGATGAAACACATCAATTGCATCAAGTTTCTCGCCTGTACCAACAAATTTAATTGGTTTGTCAACTACCGAGCGAATGGATAGTGCAGCACCACCACGTGTATCACCATCAAGCTTTGTAAGAACCACACCATCAAAGTTCAACCGCTCGTTAAACTCTTTTGCAGTGTTCACAGCGTCTTGCCCTGTCATAGCATCTACCACAAACAGAATCTCATTTGGATTGACGGCATCTTTAATGGCTGAGATTTCATTCATCATCACCTCGTCAATAGCCAGACGACCTGCAGTGTCAATAATTACAAGGTCGTGACCATTTTGCTTGGCATATTTAATGGCGTTTTTTGCAATATCAACAGGATTTTTATTATCCTCTTCTGCATACACAGCAACACCTATTTGCTCGCCCAGTATCTTTAACTGTTCAATAGCTGCAGGGCGATAAACGTCTGCTGCTGTAAGTAATGGTTTTTTTCCTCTTTTACTTTTTAGCATTTGGGCCAACTTGCCCGAGAAGGTGGTTTTACCAGAACCTTGCAAACCCGACATAAGAATTACTGCTGGCGAACCCTTTATGTTTATATCCACAGATGTTCCTCCCATTAAGAGAGCCAACTCATCTTGCACAATTTTCACCATCAATTGGTGAGGTTTGAGTGCTGTGAGTACATCTTGACCCAATGCTTTCTCTTTTACTGTTTCTGTAAAATGTTTTGCGGTATTGAAGTTTACGTCAGCCTCTAACAGTGCTCTTCGAACATCCTTTAATGTTTCAGCAACATTAATTTCTGTAATCTTGCCTTGTCCTTTTAATATCTGAAACGATCGTT
>CAZBVD010000229.1:0-3359 GCA_964495235.1 uncultured Dysgonomonadaceae bacterium
TAGGAACTTTAACAGGTGACTCATCTCCTCTTTATATTGTAGATGGTTTTGAAACATCGGGTTTAGAACATATTGCCAATTCAGATATAGAATCAATTGATATATTAAAAGACGCATCGGCTTCAGCTATTTATGGATCACGTGCTGCCAATGGTGTAGTACTAATTACAACAAAATCGGGTGTGAAAGGGCGTCCTATAATAACCTATAATGGATCTGCCAGCTATCGCCGTATTTTTAAAGAGTTACCTGTACTAAGCCCATATGAGTTTGTACAGTTGCAAACAGACGTAAATAGCAACTATACTAAGACTTACTATATAGCAGGAGAAGATCAAGATGGAATACCTCACCGTTACCAATCAATAGATGATTATATAAATTTAAAAGGCGTAAATTGGCAAGATGAAACATTCCGTCCAACATGGTCACAAGATCATAGTCTTTCTGTATCTGGAGGAGGAGACATGACTACATATAGTGCATCATTTACATATTACGATGAAAATGGTATTTTTAATAACAGTGGATTTGATAAAACAACTGGTAATTTTAAAATAAATCAGAAACTAACTAATAATCTTAGAGCTGATGCAACATTCAGTTACTCAAATACAAATAGAGAGGGAGTTGGTACAACAGCTGACGGTGGACGCTTTAATATGCTAGCGCAAATTATCAGTGCTAGACCTACAGGCGGACTTAAAATTGATGATCAAACATTGCTTGAGTCAGCAATCGACCCAGAGATGTTAGAAGATGGACAAAGTCTTGCTCAAGTAAACCCAATTGTACAAACAGAAGCTGTAACTAACACAAGACGTTCTGAAAGATGGCAAGCAAATGGTGCTCTCAACTGGGATATAATTAAAGGCTTGAGATTTAGAACAGCAGGTATGTATAATACTACCAATAATAGGAATGATGCGTTTTTTGGCCAAGATTCAAAACAAGCGTATAGAAACGGAGAAAGCCCTTATGGAAATACCCTAATGTTACGCCAAGTAAGAAAGTCTAACTACAATAATCTTACGTGGAAACAAAAAATAAATAAGATGAACAGCTACGACATAATGATTGGTCATGAGGTTGCTGTAGTTGAAACTGAAGATTTATTTGGAGAAGCTATGGATTTTCCATTTGATGATTTAGGCAATGATAATCTAGGGCTAGGTGCTACTCCAAGTAGAGTTACATCTTCGTTTTTTGATAAAAAATCATTATCATTTTTTGCTAGAGCAAATTACAATTATGATAATAGATACCTAGTTACAGGAACCATACGAGCTGATGCATCATCAGTGTTTTCGGATAAGAACAAATGGGGGTATTTCCCATCTTTTTCTGGAGCATGGCGTGTATCTGAAGAGGCATTTATGGAAGACTTTGACAAACTATCTAATCTAAAATTAAGAGTTGGATGGGGAGTTGTAGGTAATGATCGTATATCAAACTTTTTATCGTTAGACCTATATGATAACCAAAAGTATGGTATTGGAGGTACAACTAATACAGTTTTTGTTCCTAAACATCTCCCAAACAAAGACTTAAAATGGGAAGGTGCATCAACAATAAATCTAGGATTAGACATTAGCTTCTTTAACAATAGACTGAGCTTAGTTGCAGACGTATTTAGAAAAGACACTAAAGATCTTCTGTTGGCTCAATCATTGGCTCAAGTAACAGGGTTCTCATCTCAATATCAAAACATTGGTAAAATTAGAAACGAAGGTATCGAGTTAGGCCTTAACACTGTAAATATTGACAATAAGAGTTTTACTTGGAATACAAATTTCAATATCTCATTTATCAGAAACGAACTTCAAGAGTTGCAGTCTGGTGTAGAAGCAATGTATAATCGCACAGGGTTTGATGGTAATGTAACTGAGAATGATTATATCTCTATAGTTGGATCTTCTTTAGGACAAATGTATGGATATGTATTTGATGGTATATATCAATACTCAGACTTTAACCTAACTCCTGACGGATCTTGGTCGCTGAAAGAAGGCGTAGTTAATAACGCAAGACTTACAAACTTAGCACCAGGAATGGTAAAATATAAAGACATAGATGGTGATGGTATTATTACACCAAATGACCGAACTGTAATAGGTAACGGCATTCCGAAATGGTATGGTGGTTTGACAAACAATTTCTTTTACAAAGGTTTTGACCTTAGTGTAATGATTCAGTTTAACTATGGTAACGACATATTTAATGCAACACGTATGTTTTCAACACAGTCTCGTAGAGGACGTGTGAATATGCTTGCTGAAGTTGCAGAGAGATGGACTCCAACAAATGCTTCAAATACAGTACCTTCAACACAAGGGTATGTTACAAACGATATCTATTCAAGATTTATCGAAGACGGATCGTTCTTACGTATAAAGAATGCAACTTTAGGTTATACCGTGCCAAAAAAATGGACAAACAAAGCTCATATTTCAAACTTAAGAGCATATGTTTCGGCACAAAACTTGCATGTATTCACAGGATATAGTGGATTCGACCCAGAAGTTAGCACACGTGCAGGAAATCCAATGACTCCAGGTTTGGACTGGGGTGCTTACCCACAAAGTAAAATATTTACCTTAGGTTTAGAAATTAAATTTTAAAAGATATTAAAATGAAAAAAACATTATACTATATATTCTTATCAGGAATACTTATCTTAAGTGCGGCATGTTCCGACTTTTTAGATGAGGAGTCTAGACAAGATATTGACAAAAGCAAATACATGCTTAATGCAAAACAAGCTGAGACGGTATTGTTAGGAGTTTACCGTAATATGGTTGATGAAGAAATGTATGGATATCATATGTCCATATTATTTACACTGGGAACAGATATTGCACAAGTTGAAGGAAGCACTAACGAGAATTTTAGAATAATTCCAACTAACTCGTTTTCTGCTAACCAAAGAGAAATACAGACAACATGGGCTGCATTATATAAAGGAATATACAACGCTAATGATTTTCTTGAAGGTGTTGAGGAGAAAATGGGAAACTATTCAACTCTAGATAAAAAACTTGCAAACATATATATTGCAGAAGCTAGAGGTTTAAGAGCATTGTATTACTTTGAGTTAGTGCGCAGATATGGCAATATAGCTCTAATGACAAATACAGCAATGTCTCAACAATTACCTTCTACTTTTACACAAGCTGACCCTGTAGAAGTTTATAAATTTATTGAGGAAGACCTTTTGTTTGCAATTGAAAACCTACCCTACTCTATAGGAGATGAGGATATAAGAAGTGATAACAGCTTCAGGTTTTCTAAAGGTGCTGCACAGGGGTTGCTTGCAAAGGTTTATGCAACATGGGCTGGAGCGCCTATAAAAGATGAAT
>CAZBVD010000230.1:0-3359 GCA_964495235.1 uncultured Dysgonomonadaceae bacterium
CACCTCAAATACAATCCGTATGAATGGGTGCACTTTAGAGGTTCGGTAGGTAAAGGTTACAGAACTGCCAATATTCTAGCCGAAAACAACTATCTATTGGCCAGCTCTAGAGAAGTAAAAATTGCTAACAATCTTGAACAAGAAGAAGCTTGGAATGCAGGATTGAACGCTACATTTTACATACCCATTGCCGGCAAGCAATTGACTTTGACTGGAGAGTATTACCAAACCAACTTCAACAACCAAGTGGTTGTGGACATGGACAGCAATCCACATGCTATTAGCTTTTACAATTTGGGTGACGGTAAATCATACACCAACAGTTCGCAAATAGAAATGAGCTATCCTTTCTTTGATGGCTTTACTTTTACTGCAGCTTATAGGTGGACAAAATCCACTTCAGACTATACCAATCAAGAAACTGGCGAAGTTACTCGTTTAGACAAACCCTTGTTGAACGATTATAAAGGATTGGCAACAGCTTCTTACCAAACTCCATTGGGTAAATGGCAATTTGACCTTACTGCTCAATTTAACGGAGGTGGAAGAATGCCAACACCCGATGCAATGAACCCACTTTGGGATGAAACATTTGCATCTCACACTGTAGTAAACGGACAAATTACAAAGTATTTCCGCAATTGGAATATATATCTGGGAGTAGAGAACATATTCGATTATCGTCAAGACAATCCAATAGTTGATGCAGCTAATCCTCGTAGCGATAACTTTGATGCTACTATGATATGGGGACCAGTGCATGGACGAAAAGTATATGGAGGATTAAGATTTACAATTCCCAGACTATAGTCTTTTCCAGGCTGGCGCAGGTCTCTAACCTGTGCCTTGAGAGTTAGAGGCACAAGTCAGGAGACTTGCGCCACAAAATAAAACAAACACTTTAAACAGATTAAGAACATGAAGAAATTAACAACACTATTAGTTGTATTTGCTTGTATAACAAGTATGAGCTTTGCTCAAAAACCAAAGAAAGCAGAAAAGAAAAAAGAGACTGTTGAGATTCGTCTCGATGACATGTGCAACAGCTGCGTGAACAAAATTAACAGCTACATTGCATTTGAAAAAGGTATAACAGGGTTGGATATCAATCAAGATAAAATGTCTGTGAATGTAACCTACTGGTCAAACAAAACTGACACAACTAAACTAAGAAAAGCTTTCACAAAAGTGAAGCTAAATGTTGAAGAGATGAAGATGGTGGAAGAGGGAAAAGGTGAAGGGAAAGAAAAGTAGTAAAACTCATCTGCTAAATGAATAATATAACTAGAAAACGGACACCTCAGATATGGTATCCGTTTTTTAATTGTAGCTTGCACAAAGTATAACAATGTAATTTGCCCATATTATTCACGTTTTTAGCTTTACGTAGATGCAAGATGTTATATATATACATTTGAAACGTGATGAATTATGCAGGTTAAACAAATACCAACAGATAGATTTCTCTCTTCTAAATAATGTTTATCTTTGCACAAAGATATAACTGCTTATTATGCTTATCAAAAACTATAGGCATAATTTTAAAACTGAAACAATAAACCCACTCCACATGAAGATATTAATAATACTTGCAACTGTCTTATCCTTGCTTTCACTCAATGCCCAGGAAATAAGTGGTACTTACTTTGAAGGACCCGACTCCCTAGTATTCAATGACAATCACGTGATATTTAGCGTAAGAGGCAACGATGGACTAGGTGTAGTATTTGTAGGTCAAGGTACTTATGAAATAAAAAATGATTTCATCGTAATAAATACGGAAACCTACAACGGTACTAAAACAAAAATAGATACCGCATCTGCAGAAAAGAAAGATACCATTCAAGTCCAACTTTTCAATGAAGATGGTTATTCAATACAAGGAGTAAGGGCAGAGTTTCTTAACAGAAAAAACAAACCTATTAATTTAAGCATAAGCGATGATCATGGAATTGTTTTACATAAGTCAGATCCAAGGATAACTGCAATAAGAGTATCCGATTTACTGTATGATAAAGCTATGTTTGACTACGAAGCTGGTACAGATTATACTGTTCATTTGGTAAAGAACAGGGTATTGGAAGACAAAACAGTAATATTTAAGCTAGAGAATATAGCTGATAGCAAGTTAACGGTGAAACTACTGTCAACCGATTTCAAAAAGAGCAATCCTTCTGTTTCTCAATTAAAAAGATTGGATAAAAAAAACGAGGCTATTATCGACAGAACACGCTTGTTTGCAAAACCAGAATTTTAATTATTCAAAGAGTCTCTACTCAAAAGGTATCAACAAGCAATACATTTACAAACGGGTTCTTCGCAACCCAATTCGCAAGGAAATATTAAAATGAGAAATATAAACGATTACGAAATAATGGCCCCAGTAGGTTCATACGAATCTCTTATGGCAGCCATACAAGGAGGCGCAGACTCTATCTATTTTGGAATAGAGGGATTGAATATGCGCGCCAGATCGGCCAATAACTTCACAACTGAAGACCTATTTAAGATTGTAGAAATATGCAATGAGAATGGACTAAAATCATACCTTACTGTAAACACAGTGATATATGATGGCGATATTGAACTGATGCACACAATTGTTGATGCTGCCAAAGAAGCAAAAGTATCGGCCATTATTGCATCAGACGTTGCGGTGATGATGTATGCACGCACAGTGGGTGTAGAGGTGCATCTTTCTACTCAATTGAATATTACCAATACAGAGTCGTTGAAGTTTTATGCACAGTTTGCCGATGTGGTTGTGTTAGCGCGTGAGTTGAACCTTGATCAAGTAGCGCAAATATATAAAGACATCAATGAGCAACAGATAAAAGGCCCTGCGGGCGAGTTAATTCGCATTGAAATGTTTTGTCATGGTGCATTGTGCATGGCAGTATCCGGTAAATGCTACTTGAGTTTGCATGAGAAAGATAAATCGGCCAACAGAGGAGCTTGCAATCAGATTTGCCGTCGTGCTTATATAGTAAAGGACAAAGAGAGTGAGATTGAATTAGAGATAGACAACGAGTACATAATGTCGCCCAAAGACCTCAAGACAATTCATTTTATGAATAAAATGATGGATGCTGGTGTGCGCGTATTTAAGATAGAGGGCAGAGCACGTGGACCAGAATATGTGAGACGTGTAACCGAATGTTATAAAGAAGCCGTAGTTGCTTATTGCAATAATGAATTCACGGAAAAGAAAATAGAAATATGGAACGAAAAACTGGCTACAGTTTTCAACCGTGGATTCTGGGATGGTTATTATCTTGGACAGAAACTTGGTGAGTGGACACACCGCTATGGATCGGGTGCTACCAAACGCAAGGTGTATATTGGCAAAGCCATCAAAC
>CAZBVD010000231.1:0-3357 GCA_964495235.1 uncultured Dysgonomonadaceae bacterium
TATTTATAAAAAGCCCTAAAATTTAGAGCTTTTTATAAATATCTTTTCTATGACCAATTTCAATTATTAATATTTTAACTTCAGCATCATTAATTTCAGCAATAATTCTATAATCTCCGACCCTGTACCTCCAGTAATCTTTTAAATTACCCTTTAAAGTTTTTCCAAAAACTCTTGGATCATTAGTATTCTCTAAATTCTTGATTATCCAATTAACTATAATTCTTTGTTGAGTTTTATCTATCTTTTTTAGTTGCTTATCTGCATTTTTATCAAATAGAATTTTATATTTCATATTACATTTCTAGTCTTTTCTTTACTTCATCAAAAGGAATATACTCAACTTCATTATTTTTAAGTCTTTCTTCATAATCAAGAATTGCTTTTAAATCAATCTCATCTTCAATTTTTTCTTCCAGGGCTTCTTTCATCAAAGTAGATAAAGGAACATTTTTAAATTTAGCATATTCCTTATAAGCCGTAGCTTCATCACTATTCAATCTAACAGTAATAGTACTCATAAAAACCTCTCCTTTCATGCATATATTGTAACACAATGTAGCACATTTTACAACATAAAAATAAAGCATAATTTATCCTAGTTTATCCTGGTCAAATTCAAAGGCATATTTTGACGGCCAAAAAAACATTGGCCGTCAAAATACAAAGACCAATAGCTCCCCTTAAAAGTAAATATTATAAAATTAAAGTTATGTTGACTTTAACTTTATAATATTATACTATAAATGTAATTAGGGGAGCTATGCAAGTGTCGCAAAGTGATAGCCAATGGCTATACTTTACACTTGCAAGAGGGGGAAGTTTTTCCCCCCTTGACCCCCCAAAGCTACCGCCTTTCAGTGATGAAAAGAAAAGCACTTTTCATCACTTCCAGTTGGTTTAAATATAAAAAAAGGAGCTGATTTTTTTGGGAGATATAGGCTTTCAAGCTGTAAGAATTTTGAGTAGATTATGGCGACCAATTTATTTTTTATTAGTAAAAATTTTAGGATTTCATTATGTTTTTATTCTTATGCCTTTTGGATTGTTAGAGGAAAAATACAATGGAACTACTTTCAAAATTTTAACATATCCAATATTTTTTATAATATTTTTATTCTGGCTAAGGGGAAGAATTACAGAGATAATCAGGATATTTAAAAAGGATTTTAAATTTCCTAGTCTGATAGACTTAACCCAAAATAAAAAATATACTTTTAAAAAGCTAGACAAAGAGGTTACACAAGCCAAAGAAGGAGTATTCTTAGGAAGAATTAAAGATAAAAATATCATCAAACCCCAAACCGAGGACGGACATATTTTAGTAGTTGGTGGTCAGGGTTCAGGAAAGACAACATCAATAGTAATACCAACCCTTCTAACTTGGACAGCACCAATTTTTGCAATAGATATAAAAGGGGAATTATCAGGACTAACAAAAAACAATAGAAAAAATATGAAAATATTTGACCCTATGGACTTTAACACCTTTACTTATGACCCATACAGCATATTTAAAAGCAATGTAAACCGAGTACAATCAGCTAGAGAAATAGCAATATCTATATTACCAGTACCAGAAGATGTTAGAGATCCATTTTGGAAACAATCAGCACAGAATTTATTAACTGCTTCAATACTTCATTTTGAAAATTTAGGTTTTGACTTTCCCGGGACAATGAAAAAAGTAATGAGTTTACCACCAACTAGACTAATAGAAGAATTAAAAAACTCACAAGATACCAACGCACCCCTATTTGCCAATCAATTTATAGATATAGATATCAAGACTTTAGGGGGAATATTTACAGAGTTATCTAACAGCATTCTACTTTTTGCGACAGATGATAACATAATAAAATCCCTTGAAAGGACACCAAAAAATATTAGTATTGATGATTTAGAAAATGGAAAAGACATATTTCTAAGATTTCAAGAGGATAAATTAGAACAATGGAAACAAGTAATTAACCTTATTGTAAGCCAATTTTTAAGAGGTTTTGAAAGAAGATTAGACAACAACGATAAGCCTATATTATTTTTACTAGATGAATTTCCGAGGTTAGGAAAAATTGAAGGGATAACCAATGGACTTTCCACCCTAAGAAGTAAAAAAATCCATATACTTTTAATAATTCAATCATTGGCACAGCTAGATGATATTTACAGTAAGGAAAAAAGAAAAATTATAGCAGACAATTGCAGATATAAAGCTGTATTAAATGCCTTTGACAGCGATACACAAGACTATTTTAGCCGATTAGTAGGTACTTATGATATGGATAAATTTTCATCTTCCCAGAACTATGGAATTGAGGGAGTGAGCCGAGGAAGTGGAACAAGTAAAACCATTGAAGAAAGAAAGATTATTAAACCAGAAGAATTTGCATATTTGAGCGACACCTTGGTTTTATTTACTCCAAAGGGTTTTGAAACTCCGAAAAAAGTACCTTATTTTTTAGATAAAAACTTTACCAATATCCTAAAATCAGGAATTGAAATTTCATAAAAGAGAGGTTGAGAATATGGAAAAATCAAAGGCTTGGGATTTTGCTTTAGGAATAATCAAAGTTGATAATCTGAAAGTATCAGAGGAATTTTTGGAACTTGTCGAAAAAGAGAAAAAAGGGGAAATTACAGACGAAAATATAAAGAATTTCCTAGATAAAAAATATATAAAACTTGGAGGTAAAAAAATGATTAAAGGTATTGAAAAACTAACAAAGGAACAAGTTGAACATATGAAAAAGGTTAATGAATTGCATACGGATTGTGTAGGCTTAGAGTACAAGGAAGGCATGGAAATTGTCGAAACTTGGATTGATGAAAGAGAAAATGTTTGTGTAAGGCTAAAAAATGGGAATTGGTTTCATTATTTAAAAGATAATACCTGGTATTAAAAAAACGACCTTCTAAAATCAATTTTAAGGGGTTTAAAAAAGTTTTTGATACTATACACCCATTGAAAAATACAGTTTAGGAGTGGTTTTATGGCAGAAAATAAAGACAAGAGAACAAGACCAAAGCAAATTGTAATAAGAGCAACAGAGGAAGAATTTAAGCAGATAAAAAATAAGGTTAAAAAATCTAAATTAACTCAAAATAAATATTTACTCCAATCAGCCTTAGACAAGGAAATAATAGTGGTTGAGGGATTGAAAGACTTAGTTTTAGAAACAAAAAGGATAGGGGTAAATCTTAACCAATTAACTAAACTAGCACATCAAGGACAAGTAAATTGCAAGGAAGAACTAGAGGGAATAAATAGGGAGTTGGTAGAGGTATGGCAATCATTAAGGCAATTAATTCAAAAGCAAGTATAGGCAAGGGAATAAATTATATAACCAAAGAGGAAAA
>CAZBVD010000232.1:0-3345 GCA_964495235.1 uncultured Dysgonomonadaceae bacterium
TATGGTCGTAAAGAGATGTTAGATCACGATGCACGTATTGCCACAATCCGCATTGGATATGCCGATGGCTTGAGCCGTCAATTTGGGAACCGCATTGGCAAAGTCCTTATCAATGGAGCTTATGCTCCTATTATTGGCAATGTATGCATGGATCTTTGTATGGTAGATGTTACTGATATTACTGCGAAAGAGGGTGATGAGGTAATAATTTTTGGGAAAGATTTGTCAGTAGTAGAGCTTGCTGAGTCAATTAATACAATCCCTTACGAAATTCTTACATCCGTATCGCCTCGTGTGAAAAGAATCTATGTTAAGGAATAACGTGTAAATATAATATCTTGGGATGTATAATAAAGGGCTGTTGTCAATAAATGCTGCTATTATAAATGGTAGAGCTAGTATAAAGGGTGCTTTTATTTATAAAGATATAGATGAAAGTAATGGAGCTATTTAAAGAAAAATAATAGGGTAGGAGCTTTCAAACAAATAAATAGCTAAATTTGCATCTTCAATTTAAAATTACTCTTACTAGTTATCGTCAATTGTTATGAGAAACAGAAGAAAACCTTCATTTTGGAGCAATATATATGTGGTGTTGTGTTTGCGTCTATTATTAGTCTTTGCACTTTACACCATTACTCGTTTCCTATTCTACGTATTAAATCCATCGCTTTTTGCAGATATCGATACAGGCTACCTTGCTACTCTTATGTATCGCGGGCTAAAGTTCGATGCTTCAGCCATTGCCTATACCAACTCTTTGGTAATACTTATGCACATATTACCCTTTAAGTTTAGGTACAACAAAGTTTATCAAAAAATTGTGTCAATCATTTTCTATATTGTCAATACCATTGGCATTACTCTTAATATGATTGACGTTGTCTATTATCGCTTTACTATGAAGCGCACAACAGCAGGCGTTTTTCAAGAGTTTGAAAATGAAAATCCCGCTAATTTTGTCAGTTTTATTTGGGACTATTGGTACATTACTCTTTTAATTATAGCTTTGGTCTTACTTATGATTTGGGCGCATAAAAAAATTTGGGTTAAGCGTCCTTACTTAAATCTCCGAGCCTATATCTACTATCCTTTGAGCCTTGTAATGATGGGCATTGTTGGATATTACACTGTTGGAGCTATGCGTGGTGGATACACTGCAGGAACGCGCCCAATTACATTGAGCAATGCAGCAGAGTATATACGCAAACCTGAGCATCGCGCTATTGTACTCAATACTCCTTTTTCCATTCTTCGCACCTTTGGTAAGCCGCGCTTGTCACGTAAAGAGTATTTTGGCAAAGCAGAGCTCAACGATATATTTCATACTCAACATGAGCTTAAAGCCGATAGTGTTGCTCTCTTCAATAAATTTGAAGGTCGCAATGTAGTGCTTATCATATGGGAGAGTTTAAGTAAAGAATGGATTGGTTCGCTTAATAAAGATATTGATGGCTATAAAGGCTATACACCTTTTATCGATTCGCTTGTTAATGAGAGCTATGTCTTTACACGGGGCTATGCCAATGGGCGCAAATCTATAGATGCATTGCCATCTATCATTGCTGGCATTCCTTCGTCAGAAACTCCTTTTATACTATCGCATTATTCGGGAAACACCATAAACTCTTTGGCGTCAGTGCTTAAGAGTAAACAATATTACTCAGCTTTTTACCACGGAGCACCCAATGGATCTATGGGTTTTAGTGCATTTATGCAACAAGCAGGCTTCGATAGTTATTCGGGGATGACAGAGTATGATAATAATAAAGATTTTGATGGCCATTGGGGCATTTGGGATGAGCCTTTTCTTCAATACATGGCCAATGATATAAAGAACCTGCAAGAACCATTTCTAGCTTCTGTGTTTACATTATCATCGCATTATCCTTACAGATTACCAGAGGAATACAAAAATGTTTTTCCTAAAGGACATATTCCTATTCACGAAGGTGTGGGCTATTCTGACAATGCTTTACGTAAATTCTTTGAAACTGCGTCGCAACAAGATTGGTACGATAATACACTATTTGTTATAACTGGAGACCATGCTGTTGATGGACATTTGACTGAGTACAAAACAGCTCAAGGAGCTTTTTCAATCCCTTTCTTATTTTATGCTCCAGGCAGTGATTTTGTAGGATTTAACGACAGTACGGTTGTGCAACAAACAGATATAATGCCCACACTGTTATCTATGTTAGGAGTAGAAGATAAATTTATTGCTTTTGGTAATAATATTTTCAATCCTGCTGCACCACATTTTGCATACAATTTCTACAATGGTGCGCATCAATTAATTGAGGGCGATTGGATGTTGCAGTTTATGAATGAGCGTACTGCTGCTATGTATAATATAGTTGAAGACAGATTGTTGAAGAACAATGTAGTAGATAAATACCCAGAGGTGCAGCATGCTATGGAGCAACGCATTAAAGCATTAATTCAACAATATAACAATAGGCTTATTGATAATGAGCTTGTACCAAAATAGAAAGAGAAAGGCCGACAGTGTTTATTTGTCGGCCCTTCAAATCGTAGTTTGTTTCAGTGTACGATTTTATATCTAATTGTTGTATTTATTCCTCGTCAATAACTTCCTCCATGTTGTGGAATACATTCTGAACATCTTCGTCTTCTTCAAATTTCTCAATTAGTTTTTCAATTTGAGCACGCTGTTCTTCGTTTAGTATCTTTGTATCCGTAGGTATTCTTTCAAATTCAGCTGAGTGTATTTCGTATTCATTGTCCTCTAAATATTTTTGAATGCCGGAATACGATTTGAATTCTCCATAAAGAACAATGCCGTCATCGTCCATCTCTATTTCGTCCACACCATAGTCTATTAGTTCCAGCTCCAGATCTTCTAATGATACGCCTTCTTTTGGCTCAATCTTAAATACACATTTGTGGTCGAATAGAAACTCCAAGCTACCCGATGTGCCCAATGAGCCACCATGTTTGTTGAAATAACTGCGCACATTGGCCACAGTTCGTGTATTGTTGTCGGTAGCTGTTTCTACTACAATAGCAACTCCATAAGGACCATATCCCTCAAACAAAACTTCTTTTAAGTCAGTATAGTCTTTATCAGTAGCTTTTTTTATGGCTCTTTCAACATTCTCTTTAGGCATGTTTTCCTTTTTAGATTGTTGTATGAGCACACGCAAACGAGGGTTTGTTTCAGGGTCAGGTCCTCCATCTCTTGTTGCAATAGTTATCTCTTTCCCCAATTTAGTGAACACGCGAGCCATGTTGTCCCAGCGTTTCATTTTTCTAGCTTTCCTATATTCAAATGCTCTTCCCATAATTTTTTTATGAACCTGCATTGTGTGCGCAATCTAT
>CAZBVD010000233.1:0-3339 GCA_964495235.1 uncultured Dysgonomonadaceae bacterium
TTGCTACTGGTTATACCAAAGGTACAGAGGGTATTATGCGTGCTTTTGATAGAGGCTATTCTGAGGTAACATTTAGCAAGATAGCAGTAGAAGTAAAAGCTAATGAAGCTGTTATTCACAAAGAGTATCACCTTTCTAGTGCTGACCCCAAGATAGTTGGCATAGAGAACTCTATTCCTGTAGGTCACACCAATTTCATTATAGCCGATCAGTTGGCGGATATTGGGATGGAAGCCATACATCCTAAAGCTTCAAAACCACTTGAGTTGGCTAATATAAATATTCGCATCAAGAATACTTTTGAGCCAGATCATCCTGGAACATTAATCACTCGCGATTATGTTTCTCCTAATCCTCGTGCAGAGATAGTGTCTGGTACTCGCAAAGTGATAGCGCTTGAAGTGCACGACCCTATGATGATAGGTGAAGTAGGTTTTGATTTAGGTATTATGAAGTATTTCCAAAAGCATAAAGTAAGCTATATCCTAAAATCGACCAATGCCAACTCTATTACTACAGTTATTTGGGAAAGCGAACAGGCTGATAAGCTTATTGAAGAGTTAACTTCTAATTATTATCGAATTACTACTTTGCCTTGTTCTATTGTAAGCGTGTTGGGTACAAACATTGCAAGGCCTGGTTTTATGTATAAAGCCAGTAAAGCATTGTATGAAAAAGGTATTAATGTTGAGAGTTTTGGACAATCGCTCAATCAAGTGAATATGCAATTTGTTGTAAAAAGAGAACATTACGAAGATGCAGTTATAGCATTGAATGATGCTTTTGTGAAGTAATAAGTACTTCAATTTCAATTAGCACTGTTTTATAATACATTCCTCAATAGATTTAAATTATGGAAGAGCAAGAATCATATTATACCAGTCCACCACCACCCAGACCAAATTTTGTGTCTCGCCATGCAACTGCTCTTAAAGTAGTAGTGATAGGAGTGCTCATCCTTTTGCTGCTTATTCCACTTAGTATGATTAGTAGCCTTATCTATGAGCGATTGGATACAAAAAGAAGTGCAGAGTTGGAAATAACCTCCAAATGGAGTGGCGAACAGATAGTAACAGGCCCGATTATAGTGATTCCTTATTTTCAGGAAATAAAGCTGAAGGACAAAAGTGAGTTAGTCCGGAAGAGTTTACTCCTTCTCCCTTGCGAAATAAATGTATTGGCCGATGCTAAAGTAGAAAAGCGCAAACGTGGCATTTATGATGTATCTCTTTATCGTTCTGATGTAGAACTAACAGGCATATTGAGTCTAGATAATCTTGCAAAAACAGGTGTAAAACTCGAGCAGATGTATTTGGGCGAGGCGCGTTTGATATTGGGAATATCCGATTTGAAAGGAATTCGCGAAAGTGTAATAATGCAGCTGGGCAATAAAGAATATAATTTTGAACCTGGCATTCCTGCTGAAAACCTATATACAGGTGACAATGGAACTTCTGACAAATACTACTATGATAGAGACATACAAACTAGTTCACCCAATCTTTCAACTGGACTATTAAGTGCTGGTCTTAACGTGAAACTAGATTCACTTGCAATGGATGGGTTGGTGCAAGGGTCAATTCCTTTTACTATCAACTTGTATCTAAACGGTTCTCAAGGTCTGTTTATAGTACCTATAGGCAAAACAACTACAGCTACAGTACAATCAGATTGGGTAACACCGAGCTTTGGAGGTGATTTTTTGCCAGAGAGTTATGATGTTAGCGACAATGGCTTTTCAGCAAAATGGAAAGTTATTGATCTTAATCGTAGCTTTGGTCAAACTGTGGATGCTGATAATGCAACAGTTATCAACCAAATGGCAACATCTGCCTTTGGAGTCAAGTTTATACAATCTGTCGATCAATATCAGCAAAACAAACGAGGAGTAAAATATGCTATTCTCATCATCCTGCTCACATTTGTTGTTGTGTTCTTTATTGAAGTATTGAAAAAGAAAAAAGTCAATCCCTTTCAATATTTGCTAGTAGGTTTGGCATTGGTGCTGTTCTACTCGTTGTTGCTCTCCTTATCGGAGATATGGGGCTTCAACCTCGCCTACATTGTAGCAGCAGTAATGACTACAGGTCTCATAGTGTTGCACATGTCAAGCATTCTCAGAAATAGAAAGCTAGGACTATTTATTGGCGCTATGCTCACTTTTCTTTATCTCTTTGTGTTTATTTTAATACAAATGGAGAGTTATGCACTGCTTGTTGGTAGTATTGGGTTGTTCTGTATACTAGCTGTCATTATGTATTTCTCTAAAAAACTGGAGTTCTAACATATAAAAACGATTGATGTGTAAAGAGAAAAAATCAACAGCTTTAAAACAAAAAAAGTGGAAACCGTATAGTTTCCACTTTTTGTTTTGTCGTATTATACCATTAATATAGTCTAAGCATTATTCTTCTAAAGCTGCTTGTGCAGCTGCAAGTCTAGCAATGGGTACTCTAAATGGTGAGCAAGAAACATAATTGAGACCTATTTTATGACAGAACTTCACTGAAGAAGGTTCGCCACCGTGCTCTCCACAGATACCACATTTTAAATCTGGTTTTACAGAACGGCCTCTTTCTGTAGCCATAGTTACAAGTTGTCCAACACCATTTTGATCAAGTACTGCAAATGGATCATGTTTAAGGAACCCCTTGTCTATATACATTGGTAAGAATTTAGCAACATCGTCTCTACTATAACCAAATGTCAATTGAGTTAAGTCATTTGTTCCAAATGAAAAGAAATCGGCTTCAGATGCAATTCTATGAGCTGTGAGTGCAGCGCGAGGTATTTCTATCATTGTTCCAACTTTGTAGTCAACAGAATCACCTTTCTCTTCAAACACTTTGGCTGCAGTATCGTCTATAATTGTTTTTTGAGCAAGGAACTCATACAATATACCTGGAAGAGGAACCATTATTTCTGGAATAGCTGTTATTCCTTCTTGTTTCAATTCAATTGCCGCCTCAATAATAGCTCTGGTTTGCATTTCTGTTATTTCTGGATATAAGTTACCTAAACGACAGCCACGTAACCCCATCATTGGGTTTGATTCAAGTAGTCCCATAATCCTTTCTTTGATTTCATCGAAAGGTATTCCCATAACTCTAGCCATCTCTTCTTGTCCCTTTTCATCATGTGGAACAAACTCGTGTAATGGAGGATCAAGTAAACGAACAGTAACAGGCAAGTCTTTCATTGCTGTAAAAATGCCTTTGAAGTCTTTCTTTTGCAATGGAAGAAGTTTTGCTAATGCTTTGCGACGTCCATCTTCATCCTTTGCTAGAATCATTTCGCGCATGGGTAAGATCTTATCTTCCTCAAAGAACATATGCTCTG
>CAZBVD010000234.1:0-3328 GCA_964495235.1 uncultured Dysgonomonadaceae bacterium
CAAACTTTATCTTCGGGTTGATACCTATCGCTTGCAAACCACCCTATTCCTTTTTGCTCGTCAATCACCATCATGTAATCATTGAAAGGCGAATTGAAGGGCATATTCATTTGGTTGGGGTTAAGGTATGTATCCGAATATAAGTTGTAGCGCGATATAAATAGGTCATAACCTCCAATTGATTCGTGTCCTTTACTAGCAAAGTAAATTGTTAATCCGTCGGACATGATAAAAGGATAAGCCTGATCTTCAGAAGTGCTGATAGGGGCGGGAAGTTTCTTTTCGTTACCAAAGTTGTCCAACATTTTTTCCATCGTGTAGAGTGTATTTCCTTGTTCAGTAGCTGGGCGTGAAAAGTAAACTTTCGTTTCTCTTTCATTCATGTAAACAACTGAGTTCTCTTCAGTCTCTCCATTGTCAAAAAAATGGTGTGCCCATTGCAATGATCCTCCGTTGATGCTAAGGTTGTATGCACTTAGTAAGTTGTCTTTATAGACAATTACACTGTCTATAATCTGAATGTCTTCGGTGCGACTAACTAATCGTTGTAGTCTATCAGCATACTCACGCTCTAGTTCTAGTAGAGCCAGTGCTTCTTTGTCTCGTCTTTTTACCCTTTCATAGGCTGCGAATTCTTTTTCTGCTGCATCAAACTTGTATTGCATAGCGTATAATCGCCCCAAATAAAGAGTAGCGTCGTGATAGTTTCTCTTTTTTGCTAAAGCTAATGATTGCTCGGCAGTATTTATATCACCTGTATACAAGGCTGCTCTACCAAGTAGATAGTTGATAGATACGTTTGAAGGACTCTCTTCTAAATCTTTTTCTAAAAGTTTTTTTGCTTGGCTGTATTTGCCTTGGTCAAATAGCGCCTGTGCTTCTTCCGATACTTGGCTTAAAAGCAAAGTTGGAAAAATAAGAAACATCAAAATAGCTAATTTATAAATCTTCATTGTTGGTTTACATAATTCTAATTTTCAAAGATAATAATATACTTTTTATATATCATTACATTTATAGTAAATATACTGTAAATAATGGGTTTAGAGGTGCTTGATTATGGTAAAGTGTCTGTTTAATAGGCAGTTTATTGCAAGCATGTTTATGTAATAGTTAATACTTTTGATAAATATGTTATTCAAATATTACTATATATCTACAAATAGGTTGCAGCTAGCAAAATTTCTTGCCATATTGTCACTTTGGATTGTATGCGTTTCTACTGTTGTTTTAAACAACTCATTAGCTCATATTACTCATCGCTAAATTATCAGCATTTGTATTAGTGATTAATTATCATGAATGTGTTTTGTTCAAAACCTTGCTTTTGATTCTAGGTTTTTGCACATTGCTCGGTTCAATTTTCATACATCTGCTTCCACAGTAAACTCTTGTGAAATGGATTGCTGTATCGGTATTACTCTGCACTTTTTATTTACCCAAAGCTAAAACATGAGTAGTGCAGGTTAAATTATCACCTCTTTTTTCTTATATTTGCACTCTAAAAAAATGTAAAGCTATGGACGAAAAAATAATTATTCTCGACTTCGGTTCTCAAACTACTCAACTTATTGGACGAAGAGTACGTGAACTCAACACTTATTGTGAAATAGTGCCTTACAACAAATTCCCTCATGGGGATGATACCGTAAAAGGTGTGATTTTGTCGGGTAGTCCTTATTCTGTCAATGACAATGAAGCTTTTAAAATTGACTTGTCGCAGATAAGAAAAAAGTATCCTATACTTGCTATTGGGTATGGTGCACAATTTATTGCACATCTTGAAGGCGTCAGTGTAGGGCAAACAGATTTTCGAGAGTATGGCAAAGAACAACTAAAAGTTTTGGTGAAAGATGAATTGTTTCAAGATATACAAGATAATTCTACCGTTTGGATGTCTCACAATGATACCATAACAAGTCTACCCGAAAACTTTCAACTTATAGCATCAACTTCAGCTATTGAAGTAGCTGCTTATCGCATTAAAGATGAGCCAACTTGGGGCGTTCAGTTTCATCCTGAAGTAGTTCATACTGAAGAGGGAGTAAAATTTCTTTCCAGTTTTTTGGATATATGTGAGTGTAAAAGAGATTGGACACCAGCTTCCTTTGTGAAGTCGACTTTGAGAAACTTAAGACAAGAATTGGGTGACGATAAAGTTATCTTAGCGCTTTCAGGAGGTGTTGACTCGTCTGTTACTGCTGTATTGCTACACCAAGCTATTGGTAAAAATCTTACTTGCGTCTTTGTTGACCACGGCTTGCTTCGTAAAAACGAATTCGAGAATGTACTCACCGACTACGAACATTTAGGATTGAATGTAATTGGCGTTGACGCTAAAGAACGTTTCTACAGAGAATTAAAAGGGGTGGTTGACCCCGAAGAAAAGCGAAAAATTATTGGTAAAGGGTTTATCGATGTTTTCGATGAAGAGGCTCACAAACTAAAAGATATTAAGTGGTTGGCACAAGGTACTATCTATCCTGATATTATTGAATCTATTTCTGTAACAGGTAGTGTTATCAAGAGTCATCACAATGTAGGCGGATTGCCCGATAAAATGAATTTGAAGCTCTGCGAGCCATTGCGTTTGCTTTTTAAAGACGAGGTTAGGAAAATCGGTCTCGAGCTGGGTATGAAACCACATCTTATCAATCGTCATCCGTTTCCTGGACCTGGTTTAGGAATTAGAATTCTTGGAGATATTACACCTGATAAAGTACGTATTGCACAAGAGGCAGATCATATCTATATATCTAATCTTCGTAGTGAAGGATTGTATGATGAGGTGTGGCAAGCAGGTGCTATTTTGCTTCCTGTTCAATCGGTAGGTGTGACGGACGATGAGCGTACTTATGAAAGTACTATTGCATTGCGTGCAGTAACCTCAGTTGATGCTCTTACAGCCGACTGGTCGCAACTTCCTTACGATTTCTTGGCTAAGGTAAGCAATGAAATTATCAGCAATGTGAAAGGTGTAAATAGGGTTGTGTATGATATTTCATCTAAGCCACCTGCAACTATTGAATGGGAGTAGTCTTTGGAGTTGAAGTTTGAAAGTGTAATTCAATGGACACACTATAAGTTTAATTGATTTAGTGTTCACGATTTAGAGGATATATAAATTAAAGAAAGAGGCCTAACTTTTTAAGTTGGCCTCTTCTATATATTAAGATTTTATTTGTCCATTATAACTGCTATTACAGCTTCAGATGTAAATATTATAGTCTGAATTTAATATATAGGTAAAGTTGCTATTTCTTCCAAAGCTTCTCTAACTCTTCCAAAGTTTTTCCTTTTGTTTCAGGAATCATTTTCCACACAAATA
>CAZBVD010000235.1:0-3314 GCA_964495235.1 uncultured Dysgonomonadaceae bacterium
AAGAACAACCACACTACCTCCCCCCCAATTCAATCACCTCTAAATCTCTAATATTCCCTTCATCCAACACAAAGCGCAACAATGTTCTCACTTTATGAAAACCATATATACCCGCCGCACCAGGATTCATGTGCAGGGTTTGTATTTTCTTATCGAACATCACCTTCAGTATATGCGAGTGTCCGGCTATAAACAATTTAGGAGGTTTGGCAAAAAGGGTGCTTCTGATTCTAGGGTCGTATCTGCCAGGATAGCCACCAATATGAGTAATGAGCACATCTACTCCCTCAAGCGTAAAGCGATTATTTTCGGGATAAGCTTGTCGCAAATCTTGCCCATCAATATTTCCGTACACAGCGCGAAAAGGTTTAAAGGCTTCAAACTTTTGCGCTAACTCCATAGACCCAATATCTCCAGCATGCCATATTTCGTCGCAATCCTTAAAGTGAGTCATATACTTATCGTCCCAGTGACTATGTGTATCTGATAAAAGCCCTATTTTCTTCATTCTTTATTTTTTTATTAGAACAAAGTTATTAAATTTACGTTACAAAAATGTTATACCAAGTGTTCAAAACATGTATATGAAACAGAGGTTTGAAAAACAGGTATGTCATTAACCACTAAATGCTAATGTATATACAGATAACAATGCGATGAATAGTACAGGATAACGCAAAGAACCATTAAACCTAAAGTTATGGAGAATCACAGAAAGCCAAAATACAAGTACTTTAAAAGAGATATCAGCTGGCTATCTTTTAACTACCGTGTTTTACTTGAAGCAAAAGACAAATCGCTACCGGTGTATGAACGCATTAAGTTTCTGTCTATTTTCTCATCCAACCTTGAAGAGTTTTACAAAGTACGTGTTTCTGGCTATCACAGTTCTTTAGTAGAAGACATTAAAGAAGAATCTGTAGAGGAAGCTTTAGAAACATTAGCTGAAATAAAAGCTGTGGTAATGCAACAAGAAGAAGAGTATTACCAAATATTTGATCAAGAGATATTACCAGAATTAAAAGAGAATAATATTATTCTTTACCAATCTGATGAGGTGTTGCCCTTTCATCGCGATTTTGTTACTAAATACTTCAACGAAGAGGTATTTCCCTACCTCGCCCCCATGATTATTCAGAAAGATTACATCCACTCTTTCATACTTGATGCACGCATCTATCAAGTAATAAGCTTGCTGCCAAGAAAGAAAAAAGATGTAACACCCAATCAAAGTGATTACACTTATGCAATAATGAAGATACCCTTTACTAAGGTACCTCGATTTATCGAGTTGCCCTCACAACATGGTTTGCATTATATCATGTTTATTGACGACATCATAAGGGCAAATCTTTCAAGCGTATTCCCTGGATATAATGTGGGTGAATGTTACAGTCTAAAAATATCGAGGGATGCCGATTTCTCTGTTGAGGATGAAGACCACACAAACCTTGCTGAAAAAATTCTAAAGAAAGTTCGGAAACGGAAGATTGGAGCTGTCACACGCTTTCAGTATGACAAGGCAATGCCCGATTATTTTCTAGATTATTTATGCGACACGTACGAAATTGAAAAGGAGGAGTTGTTGCCATCGGGACGCTACTTGAATTTAGATGATTTGATGGGACTGCCCAACCCTACCAATAAAAAACTAACAGCCGATTTGCCAACAGCACTTCGCATACCTGAGTTTGAGAGAAACTCCTCTCTATTGCGTGTTCTTCGCAAGAAAGATATATTGATGCACTTCCCGTATCAATCTTTCGATTATTTGATACGATTTCTGATGCAGGCGGCATTCGATCCTAAAGTATTAGAAATAAAAGCTACTCAATATAGAGTAGCAGAAGACTCAACTGTAATAAACAGCCTGATAAGCGCAGCTAAAAACGGAAAGAAAGTAACTGTTTTTGTAGAGCTTAAAGCTCGTTTTGATGAAGAAAACAACTTAAAGACTGCAGAGGCTATGCAACAGGCTGGAATTAAAATTATATACAGTCTGCCTGGATTGAAAGTACACGCAAAGCTGGCTTATGTGCGAAAACGAAGCAAAAATCCAAAGGTCCCGATTAAAGGTTACGCTTATTTGAGTACAGGCAACTTCAATGAAAAAACTGCTCGTATTTATAGCGATATGGGACTCTTAACATCCAACCTGGATATAATAACTGAGATAGATCAGTTATTTAATATGCTGGAAGGAAAGCCACAAACTTTTCAATTCAACCATTTGTTGATTGCACAGTTCAACATGTTGCCCATGCTACACAAAATGATTGACAGAGAGATAGCTCATGTAAAAGATGGAAGCAAAGGGCGCATTATACTAAAAATGAATAGCTTGCAAGACAAAAAAATGATTAAAAGACTTTACAAGGCAAGCCTTGCAGGTGTTGAGATTGATTTGATTATAAGAGGCATTTGCTGCCTAGTTCCTAATCAACCCTATAGCAAAAACATAAAGATAACACGCATAGTTGATTCTTATTTAGAACATACCCGCATTTGGTATTTTCACAACAACGGAGATCCTTCCTATCACCTAACATCGGCCGACTGGATGGAGCGTAATTTAAGACGTCGTATAGAAGCAGCATTCCCAATATACTGCATAAAACATCAGCAGCAGATAATGGACTTTCTCACTATTCAATTAAATGATAATGTAAAGGCCTGCACTATAGATGAGAACTTGAATAATGTTTTCAAAACTAACAACCAATCAAAAGTGAGAGCACAACGTGCTTTTTACAATTACTTGAAAGAAGAAACTGAGATGAACAAATAAGAAATAAATGCGTTAATCTTTTTTAGAAGAACGAGATTTTCTAATCTAAGTGAAAAGTGTATATTTGTATTATGAAAAAGTTTTTATCCATATCATTAGTTTTCCTACTGGCTATTGTAATTACATATGCTGGTTCGGGGATAAATGCTTATTCATTTTGTTGTGAAGATTGCCACTCATTTGGTGTAGAGGCAGTTGCAGCAGACAAATGTTGCGATATTCATCACCACGAACATTCTGGAGAACAAGAGAGTAACAACAATGCTATATGTGACAATTCACACGAGCAATGCTCAGTTGATCGTTTAGATATTGATTTAGAAGATGTTCCAACTGAAAACAAACAAACTCAAAAACATATCAAACAACTTGATATATATTTCACAACACTGCTCTATTCATCTAATAGAATAGAGCCAGACGAAACCATTACTGAGTATATCTCACAAACTCAGCGACCCCCTAACATGAGCGAACGCGTTTACTTCTCATTGCTCGAAACGCTTATAATTTAGTAGTAAAACAG
>CAZBVD010000236.1:0-3304 GCA_964495235.1 uncultured Dysgonomonadaceae bacterium
AGAATCATTTCGCGCATGGGTAAGATCTTATCTTCCTCAAAGAACATATGCTCTGTTCTACATAGCCCGATACCAGAAGCACCAAAGTTACGTGCTGTTTCTGCATCATGCGGTGTATCAGCATTGGTGCGAATATCTAGTTTTCTATATTTGTCAGCAATTCTCATCAACTCGTTGAAGTCATCGCCTATCTCTGCAGCTTCAGTTTCTATTTTCCCTTTATAGATGTTACCTGTTGTACCATTAAGCGAAATCCAGTCGCCTTCATTCAGCACAACACCGTTTATCTTCATGGTGCGATCTTTGTAGTTTATGGTAGTATTGTTCGCTGCAGAAACACAGCATTTGCCCATTCCTCTAGCTACAACAGCAGCATGAGATGTCATTCCACCACGAGTGGTGAGAATACCTTTCGCTACATTCATTCCACGCAAATCTTCAGGTGAAGTTTCAACCCTACAAAGTATCACATCTTTACCTTCGCTTGCCCACACTTCTGCATCATCGGCATGAAATACAATTTGACCAGTTGCTGCACCTGGAGATGCAGGAAGTCCATTAGTTAAACGATCTGCAGTTGCTAAGGCTTTTTTATCAAACACAGGATGCAAAAGTTCGTCAAGCTTTTCAGCTTCGCAACGACGAATTACATCTGTTTCTGTAATATATCCTTGGTGAAACATATCCATTGCAATTTTTATCATTGCAGCACCAGTACGTTTACCGTTTCTTGTTTGCAAAATCCACAGTTTACCATCTTGAATTGTAAACTCTAGGTCTTGCATATCTTTAAAGTAGTTCTCTAGTTTCTGTTGTGTTTCAATTAGTTCAGCAGCACATTCTGGCAACACTTCTTCTAATGAAGGAAACTTTGCAGCTCTAGTAGCTTCATCTACACCTTGCAATTTAGCCCATCTTCTAGATCCTTCTAATGTAATTTCCTGAGGAGTACGTACTCCTGCTACTACGTCTTCGCCTTGTGCATTGATTAAGTATTCGCCGTTGAATATATCTTCACCTGTAGCTGCATCACGCGTAAATGCAACACCTGTAGCAGATGTGTTGCCCATATTGCCATAAACCATGGCTTGAACATTCACTGCTGTTCCCCACTCATCGGGGAAGTTGTTCATTTTGCGGTATAATATGGCTCTGTCATTCATCCAACTATCAAATACTGCGCATATAGCACCCCAGAGTTGATCCCATGGAGACTCGGGGAAATCGTGTCCTGTTTGTTGTTTAACAGCCTGTTTGAAGTCTTTTACCATAGTCTTCAAGTCTTCCACAGTTAATTCAGAATCAAGCTCAACACCTTTTTCATCTTTTGCTTTTTCCATTATTTCTTCAAATGGATCTCTGTCGTCTTTGTTTTCTGGCTTCATACCCAAAACAACACCACCATACATTTGAATAAACCTGCGATAAGAATCCCAAGCAAACCACTCATTACCCGATTTTTTTGCAATTCCCTTTACAGCATCATCATTTAAACCCAGGTTTAAAACAGTGTCCATCATTCCTGGCATAGAAACACGTGCACCTGAACGCACAGATACTAAACAGGGATTGTCTTTGTCTCCAAACTTTGTGTCTGTGAGTTTTTCAACAAACTCTACAGCTTTTTCAACTTCATCTTTCAAAAGCTCAATAACTGCATCTTTTCCTAGTTTGTTGTATTCTGCACTAACTTCTGTGGTAATAGTAAATCCGGGAGGAACGGGTACACCAATTAAATTCATTTCGGCAAGGTTGGCACCTTTTCCACCTAGCAGACTTTTCATGTCAGCTCTTCCTTCTGCAATTCCGTTTCCGAAATTATAAACTCTTTTTTTATCCATCACTGTTTTCTTTTTATAGATTTGTTTATCAGTTAATCTTATTTGGAGTGTTTTAATAAGTTTGTGAGGAAATAATTTACTCTGTTATCTTTTTAGGCTTCAATGATAACACATCTTTGTTATTATCAGTAACTAATAGAGAAGAGTCGTTATTATTATCACTCAATGATATCTGGTATATTTGAATAGGAATAGGCGGTAGTTTTCCGCTTAAATTTACAAAACCTCTTAATGAAACTATAGTGTCTTGTTCTATGTGTCTTGAGAGAGGGAAACTATAAGATTTGTTCTCCTCTAGTTTTGAGGTTTGGTATATGGTAGTGTCAGCATATTCAATTGTGAGCATGCTGTTTAGTGAATATGAACTGTATGGAAATACTCCTAAAACTTTTAAACGAAAAGATATTGAATCTTTGTCCGCAAATCTTTCTGCTAGCTGTAGAGAGTCAAGGTTAAACTTAAAACCTCTATCACAGCCCAAACCAGCTATACTGAAGTTAGGTGGTATATAATCTGCTGGTTTTACTTCAAACTCTTTGTTATTGATAGCTTCTTGTTTGCTTAACAGTTGTACTGTTTTTTGATTGCGTTGCAAACGTACCTTTACAGAGTCGTTTATCTGTAAATATTGCTCAATATTATCTGAATACCACGATAGTGAAGTGTCCCATCTAGCTTCAGATATTTTGTGTTTTTCGAGTACCTGATGAATTAAAGCTTCCTTTTTCTCAGGAAGACCATAGTCTTGATACTCATGCTCAATTATTGCTTCTGCAATGTACATATCATACATTACATTCTCCATTTTTTTTCGTGGCAATACTTCGCTTGGACGGTTTTTACAAGAAAAAACCATCGTTATAAGAATAAATAAAAACAGATGTTTGAATAGATTATCCATTCATTTTATTTGTTGTTATTGGTTTTTTGCTTCCTGTTTCCAATGATTTGGACAATGTTTTGCGATAAAACAAGAGTAGCAACGCAACCCCTACTGAGATAGAAGCATCGGCTAAGTTAAAGATAAAGCGAAAAAACAGTATTTCTTTTCCTCCCCATATTGGCAGCCAATTGGGTAAGTTTGTCTCAAAAAGAGGGAAGTAAAGCATGTCGACTACTTTTCCATGAAGCCACGATGCGTACCCCTGTCCTATGGGTACAAAGTTTGCAACATGTCCGGGATAGCTTGCGCTGAATATTTCACCATAAAAGACACTGTCGATAATGTTGCCGAATGCTCCAGCTAAAACCATCGATATGCATATAATGAAACCTGCCTTGTAGTTTTGTCTTATTATCTTGGTTAAGTAAATTCCAATAAAAACAACAGCTATAATTCTGAATATTGAAAGGAATATTTTCCCTATAGCTTCAATACCAAAAGCCATTCCATTGTTTTCAACAAAGTATATTTTGAACCATTTTGTTATCTCAATAGAGTCATACAAAGCCATGTTTGTTTT
>CAZBVD010000237.1:0-3270 GCA_964495235.1 uncultured Dysgonomonadaceae bacterium
AGGGAGCCATTGCTGGATTCCATTTTCTTTTTAAGTGTCCGAAATGTGCTCCGGCCTCAAGTAATTGGTCAAATTCTAATTTTGCCATTGTTTTTTTTATAAATTAATCGTTTACTTTCTTTTTCTGAACCGAATCGAAAAGTAAATTACTTCTTCTATTAGAAGTAATGTCCTTTCAATTTAGATACTAAACGCCTTTTTGAGAATGAAATTCATTCAATTTTCATTCTCAATATATATAGCGATAAAAATCGTTTGTGATAAGTTTAACGTTTCGAGAATTGGAATTTCTTTCTTGCTCCTGGCTGTCCTGGTTTCTTACGTTCAACAACACGAGGGTCGCGAGTCATAAACCCTTCAGCTCTTAAAGCTGCTTTGTCTTCTGAGTTTATTTTCACTAAAGCACGAGCTATACCTAAACGTGCAGCTTCCGCTTGTCCTTTTATCCCTCCGCCATCTAAATTAATCATGATGTCGTATTTCTCAACAACATCTAAAGTTGTTAGTGGTTGTTTTACAACAAACTGAAGAATTTGAGAAGGAAAATAATTTTCGAGTTCGCGTTTGTTGATAACAATTTTACCGGAACCTTCGCGAACGAATACACGTGCTACTGCAGCTTTACGTCTTCCTAATGCATTTACTACTTCCATTGTTATTATTTAAGTGTATTAATATCTAGTTTCTTTGGCTTTTGAGCTTCATGCGGATGGTTTTCACCTGCATAAACATACATGTTGAGAAGAATGGCATCTCCTAATTTATTTTTAGGGAGCATTCCTTTCATAACTTTTCTGAAAAGTCTTTCGGGGCCTTTTGCCAATAACTGTGCGGGAGTACTTTCGCGTTGTCCGCTAGGGTAGCCTGAGTTACGCAAGTATATGCGCTCAGTCCATTTATTACCTGTCAGCTCAACTTTTTCTGCATTAATGATGATTACATTATCGCCGCAATCTACGTGTGGAGTAAAGCTGGGTTTGTACTTACCTCTAAGTAATTTAGCTACTTTTGAAGCTAAGCGACCAAGTGTTTGTCCCGTTGCATCAACTACAACCCATTCTTTTTGAGCGGTTTCTCTGTTAACCGATACGGTTTTATAACTTAAAGTGTTCACTTTCTATTGTTTTTAGTTTTGTTGAAATTGTTTGAGTATAAGCTATATTGGTTTGTCTTGCTAAGGGACAGATTGGCAAATAAAAAGCTCATAGTCAAACTTTTAAGTGATTTATTGTAATAATCGGAATGCAAAGTTACAATATTCGAGTTAATTAGCAAAGAATGAGCACATTTTATTTTCTATGAATTAGAAAGTTTTCATTATAAATGAAAACAAATAGAACGAAATAACTCAGAATACCCTTATCTCATCATAAAAGGGCGATCGACCAATTAGTATATGGAATCCAAAATAAAATCCTTTTAATTCTGAGTTGTCGATAGGAAAACTATAGCCAAATTGCAAACGTCCTAAATTAAAAATTGAGAGGCCTATGCTTGGTTTAATGTTTTTGCTTGAAGCTGATAGCTCAGTAAACAAGAAGTGCTTCCATGTTCTATTTAAATGTATTTCAGGTGCTACGGTAAACTTGTTTTTCTCGTTATACATATATGTGCCTAAGCCTATATTCAGTGGTCCGTGATTGTTTTTCAAATCATTGTTGTTGAAACGATACTCTGCTCCTAGATAACCACTGCTTTTATTCATGTATTCATAGCCTACATTTAGTGCAACTTTGTTAAGCTGAGATTGAGCATAGCTACTCATAGCTAGAACCAAAATAATAGATACAAGTATTCGTTTCATTATAGTTGTAGTATTTAATAGTTATATCCTGATAATAGTTGTTTTTTCACTTATCAGTTTTCTCCATGTCCAATTTTGTTTTATTGTTTGCATGGCAAAGGTAATAAACTTATTTAGTTGCCGTGCACTTGCACTATAACTTCTCTAAGAACAAAAAAACCGGAGTAATCCTTTGCAGGAATATTCCGATTTTTAATAAAATCAAAAAATGATCTTAAGGAGGTTCTTTCAAAAAAATGATTACATATATTCGTTTGATGTTATTTTAGGGATAGTGGTTACAGAGTTTTCTTTATTTAACTCATTATATTTATAGATCAATTCATATTCCTTTTCACCATCCCAGTCTTTTACTATTACCTTAATTTTTATGGAGTCTTTTCCTTCTTTTTGAAAAGGCTTCAAATCAAAACATGCAAACCCATCAAAAAGGGTGTTGCTATTGCTTTTGTATGAATTGTGTCTAAACTCTAGTACAAGTATATCTGCATCTTCATTAGCAATTGTTTCGTTCTGCACTAAGTTTATGGCGTGTGGTCTTACTCCGCTATAATTGAAAGAGAACTCAGTATTAAGATGGTGATTTCCAATCCAGAGGTCATTCATCCTTATTGGGTCGTTTCCAATGCTGTCAGCATTCTCTATGGTTAGTTTTATTACAGGCTTGGTTAGAATATCCCAAATGTGATTTACTTTAATGTAATGATCGTATCCGCTCATTTCACCCGAAAGCAAAGTGTAGTTTACAAACACTCGTTGTTCCACTTTTGGTCTATATAGCACATCGCTTGCAGCTGGCCATAGTTTGTCTCCATTGTCTAAGAGTAGAGAGTAAGATGTTTGGCTCTCAGGGATTACTGTGGCAACACTAATTCTAAAATCATTGAGTGAATAACCGTCATTATCGTTGCATGCAAAGGATGAGTTCAAAATTACTAACAATAATGCTGCATATTGCAAAAGTCTCTTCGTTTTCATTGCTAAAGTAGTTGTAAAAGGTTTTTAAAAATTATGCATTTATATAGTAGATGCATAAAAATGAAAAACGTTGCATAATAGAAGAGGAAAAATATCTTGTTGTATTATAGTATTTATGATTATCCTTTTGGATAAAGCTTTTTCAATAAGTCTGCTCTATTTAGTTTCTTTAGTGTAGCTATAATAGATTTTTTTACTGAATGCTCATACCAGAAGAAAAATTGGTGTTGATTTGCCTTTTCATTGGCGGTCTTAGCAGTAAATACTCGTTCTAGTGTGTAGGGGTGATAACCAGTGTAGTACATTTCTGTAGCCAATGTCATTGGCGAAGGTGTAAAGTCTTGTATCTGTTCTAGTTTAAAGTTTAGGTCTTTTGTAATTACAGCTAGCTCAGCCATTTCTTCTTCCGTGCATCCCGGATGAGAAGAAATAAAGTAGGGAATTAGCTGTTGTTTCATTCCGTGTTCTTTATTTAGCCTTTCAAAGAT
>CAZBVD010000238.1:0-3264 GCA_964495235.1 uncultured Dysgonomonadaceae bacterium
TCAGAGTCTAATATTTTCTTTTGTAGTATTTCTACACTTTGAGGGTTCTTGTGTAAGTAGTTATCTAGCTCACGTTTAAGGAAATCTCCAATAAATTTATTTATAGTAATTCCGTCAGGAGATATTTCTCTAGAACCTAACTTAGTTTTTGTTTGAGATTCAAATACTGGTTCTTCAACCTTTATACTTATTGCAGCTACCATACCACTACGTATATCAGAAAACTCAAAGTTCTTATTATAGAACTCTCTTATTACACGAGCTGTAGCTTCTCTAAATACAGTTAAGTGTGTTCCTCCTTGAGTAGTGTGTTGTCCGTTTACAAATGAGTAGTATTCTTCGCCATACTGATTGGTGTGAGTTATGGCTACTTCAATGTCTTCGCCATGTAAATGAATAATGGGATAGAGAATTTCGTCAGTTAAATTCTCGTTAAGTAAGTCTACTAATCCATTTTTAGAGAAAAACTTTTTGTCATTGAATGTAATTGTCAAACCTGTATTCAAAAACACGTAGTTTTTGAGTAGAGGCTCAATGTGCTCTTCTCTGTATTGAAACTCACCAAAGATAGTTTCATCAGGAGTAAATTCTACTAATGTACCATTGTGTTCAGTTGATGATTCTAATTCTGACTCATTTATTGTGTGCCCTTTTTCAAAGGTTACAAACTTGGTTTTTTTCTCTCTGTAGCTTTCTATAAGGAAATTAGAAGATAAAGCATTAACTGCTTTTATACCTACACCATTTAATCCTACTGATTTTTTAAAAGCTTTTGAATCGTATTTTGCACCAGTATTCATTTTTGATGCTACGTCTTTCACTTTGCCTAGAGGAACTCCACGTCCATAGTCACGTATAGTGACGGTTTTGCCTTCTATTTTTACATCAATTGTTTTACCGTAACCCATCATATGCTCGTCAATCGAGTTGTCTAATACTTCTTTTAAAAGTACATAGACTCCATCGTCTGACGATGACCCATCGCCAAGCTTACCGATATACATACCTGGGCGGCGGCGAATGTGCTCTTTCCAGTCTAGCGTTACAATATTTTCTTCCTGGTAGTTTCCTTTTTGAGGTTCTATTGTTTTGTTTTCTATTTCATTCACGATATATTTCCTACACCTTTCGTTATTGGTTAATTTACTTTTGGCACACTATAATTCTTTTATGTATGCCCTGCGTTTTTTGTGTTGTTCAACTTCTAATCCATCCCACATTGACTGAACACGGTTGTTTAACTCTAGTTCTGGATTGCTTTCGGCTACCTCAAAACCAAGTTTGTTTGCAGAAAGGACAAATTCTTTAAATATGAGCGCATTTACACCTTTACCTTGATATTCTGGGTCAACTCCAATCAATAGTAAATCTAATACTTTATTGTTATTGCTTTTTAATGCACGATAAAAGTGATACCATCCAGTAGGCATAAACTTTCCATTTGCTTTTTGCAGTGCTTCTGCTAAACTAGGTAGTCCTATCCCAAAGCCTACAAGTTTATGGTCTTCTTCTCTTAATACAAGAGTGAGAAACTCTAATCTTAGCATCGGAATATACATGTTTAGATAGTAATCTATCTGCTTATCGCTCAATTCAACATATCCGTATAAATCTTTATATGCTTTATTTAAAAGTTCAAAAATACCTCTAGCATATGGATTTAAGTCTTTTTTGGAGCTGAATCGTTTCGCAATTAATCCAAATCGCTTTTCTACTATTTTTGCAACACGGTCTATTCGCTCGGGTACTTCTTTGGGAATAGAAATAAGATATTCGTTCCAATCTTGATCTTTTATGTATCCCATGCGCTCAAGATGAGTTTTGTAGTAGGGATAACTATAACTAGTTAACATAGTGGATATTTTATCATACCCTTCTATAAGCAAACCTTCATGATCTAGGTCTGTAAAGCCCATAGGCCCATGAATGTGCTTCATCCCTTTATGTCTTGCCCAACCTTCGGCTGTGCTAAATAGTTTGTCTGCTACTTCTGCATCATCAATAAAATCAACAAAACTAAACCGCGCATATTTTTGATCCCATATTTCATTGCTTTTATGATTTATGATGGCTGCAATGCGTCCTGCAATCTCGCCATTTTTATATGCTAGAAAATACTCAGCCTCACAATGATCAAAAGCGGGATTCTTGTCTCTGCTCAAGGTTGCAAATTCATCGTAAATTAATGGTGGCACATACTGCTCACAGCCTTTATATAGATTAATATTGAAGTAAATAAATTTCTTTAATAGAGATTTATCGTCGACTTTTTTTATAACTATTGACATCTGTTCTTGATTTCTTGTTAGTTCAATAAATTTAAGAATGTATACGCAATAAACCGAGTTTCGAACATTCTATTTTATTCTTTCAGTGTATAACAAAGATACACTATTTTTTTTTAATGTATAAAGATAACATATTCTAAGTTAGAGAAGAATTGTAGGTTGTAAAAAATAAAGCCGATTTTCACTTAAAAGTAAATCGGCTTTATTATATTTCTTCTTTATTTGAAATGAAAAACTTATTTCATTTCATTCCCATCTTTAAGGTCTATTTCATTTCCATCTTTGTCGTAAAACTCATATTGCAAAAAACCAAAGTCTTGATTTGCTATGATTTTAAAACCTGTAGAATTATATTTCTTACGCCATTTTCGTTTCATTGAAAACAGACCTTGCTGTATAAATGCTGCAACATAGGGATGTATATGCAGACTAAATCTTTTCACTTCTAAATTCTTAACTAGATATTCAATCTTGCTCTCAAGTGTGTCTGTAAATAAAATTGAGGATTTTATTTTTCCTTTTCCTAAACAAGTAGGGCAATCTTCTCTGGTAGCAATTTCCATTTCTGGTCTTACACGTTGTCGTGTAATCTGCATCAATCCAAATTTACTTAAGGGTAGGATGTTATGTCTGGCTCTATCTTTGGCCATGAACTCTTGCATCTTTGCTAAAAGTTTGTTTCGGTGATCGCCTTGAGACATATCGATAAAATCGATGACAATTATTCCTCCCATATCTCTTAGTCGCAGTTGTCTTGCTATTTCTTCTGCAGCAGCTACATTTACCTCAAATGCACTGTCCTCTTGACCTAGCGATGATTTGTTGCGGTTGCCGCTGTTTACATCAATAACATGTAGTGCTTCTGTATGTTCTATAATAAGATAAGCACCTTTCTTGAATGTAACAGTTTTGCCAAAGAGTGATTTTACTTGTTTGGTTACACCAAAGTTATCAAATATTGGCTGAGCTCCGTTAT